>NZ_JBBMXE010000013.1:0-64143 GCF_037996745.1 Xenorhabdus siamensis | reverse complement strand
TAAAAGAAATAACCTCCTCTTTACTTAATTCAAACTCAGGACCGGCATCCATTCCTTTCAAATAATCCACGACATATCTCAGTTTTTCATCGTCTATATCGTAATCAAGGTAAAATTCATATGCATATCTGGCAATATTGGAAGGTGTATAATTCTCTTGCAATGTTCTATTTAGACCATTTATGAATATATGGATTAATTCCTCCATCAGATACCCCCCTGTTTACAGTTAATAGCTTTTCCTGTATTAGTTGCCAAACCTGCATCTATATCTGCTTTGGTTGGCGGATAATGAGGTAAATTAAGGACTTGACCATTCTGCATCTTAGGATGCACACGATTAACTTTACCCTCATGGTTATAAGTTTCTTCCCATGATCTCACACGACCTGTGGCTGGATTCCACTCTGTAACATGAGAACGTCCACGTGTTGGCCCTGGATTTCTAGCTAATGCTTCTTTGTCGTAATAACGTATTCGACCATCAGGTAAGTGACGAACATTTACAGCAGTTCCTTGAGCTTTTTCCAGTGCTCTAATCTTTCGTTGTAATAATTTGGCATTATGTGCACTCGTTAACCCAAAAGGGTCAACCCAAGACAGCGGATTATGCACATACCCATACGGATTCAGCCCGCCCATCAGCCCGATGGGATCGAAGACAATCACCACCTCACCGCGCCGGATATCCTGCGTGATCAGCAGTTCAGCCAGCCGGGTTTTTCCCACGCGAGTCGTGCCCATAACTAAGGTATGTCCGACCCGTTCGCGCAGATCCATAAACACTTCGGCTTCCTGCGGTTCAATACCGTGGATCATCGGATTGCCCCCAACCGGCGGCAATGGTCGCACCGGATTAAAGGGCGAGTCCCGGCGTAACAACGCAGATAACTGAGGCCTGCGGTATTCGGTTCGATGCTCCAGTAAGCGGGCAAACTGATAAACCTGAGAGGGTTGCACAAATCGTTCTACTTCCGGTCGCCGCGTATCCTGCAAACGCTGGGTATGCTTCTGCTGCCAGCGAAAACCCCGGCCCAGAAACAAGCGCTGATGACTGACGGGAATGTGTTGTGTGCTCATCTGGTAACGCGGTAAACGCCTCAGATTTCGGCGATAGCGGATAACCTGAATGCCCTGCCAGGTGCGTATTATCGCTAATACAGTAAAACTCCCGGCCATCACATAGCTGACGGAGGGTACCAGTGCAATCGCCCAGGGAGCCCGAATGCAGATAAATGCGGCCACCGCTGAAACCACAGCGGTATTCAGCTCGACAGCCGGACGCAGCAGGGCTTCAACCACATAACGACGGCTCATAGTGAGGGCTGCTGAGAAAGTTGAGTTTCGGTGATCAACACAGGGTAATGTTGCAGTTGCAAGCGTCGGGCCAGTTCTGTGCCGGAGGCCGGTGACAGGTGTAAACCCGGAGCCAAAGTACGCAGTGCCTGTAAGCCCGCTATTTCCCTGACATTGACGACCAACCCCACCGCATGCAATTTTGCCAATGCATGCTGGCTTAACCACTGGTGTGATTCAGGATCATCCCCAATCAAAAATAACGCCCCAATGCCGGGTAATTGCAATGGGCGGCTTATGACTGTTCCCGGTGTCAGTTCCGGTGTGTTAACCGGTAACATGGCTGCTTCACCCGATTTTTCGGGTAAAGAAGCAGGTGGTAATGCAGAAACAGCATCCGGTTGAGCATGAATACCTTCATAAAAAGGCGAAGCATCTTTGCCGCCTAAATCGGCAATCACATTCAGTTCGGCATGGCCGGTAGTCATCCATAACAGACCGATAATGGGGAATACGCTCAGCCGTTTCATTATAATGAAGTGACCTGCCATCCTTGTTCCCCCTGTCGTAATAATACCGGCATCAATCCCTTACCAAACCGGAACCAGTATCCCGCATCATGATTCAGGGTGATTTGCCGGTGACGGACCTGTTCAACCGGGATGCGATGTGCTTTGGCCCACTGTCGCAGCGTGTCGTCATTGCCCTGACTGTCGACCAGATAGATATCAACGGGTTGTTTTGCCGCCAGTACTTCAGCTAAACGGGTGTCACACTGCCGGCAATCTTTGGCTCTGACAAACAATGCCAGCCGACCATTTACTTCATGTGATTTTTCCATATTGACCGGCAAAACATCAGGAAACAGCCGCTGCCAGGCCGCATTCACTTCCCGCTGGAAACGCAGCTCTTTTTCGGTGCGGGCAAACTCTGCCTTAACCCACTGTTCAGCATAACGGCGGCGCTCGATATCGCTTTCGGCTTCAATCCCTAATGCGGTCAACGGATCAAGCCCCGGTGACCGGAGACCCCGTGGCCCGTTCATCAGGTGCTGATAACGCTGATATTCACCGGCACTTAACTGCCACTGTTCAGCCTGACTTTTCAGGGATTGCGGCTGGCTTTCTGTCGTGTGTGTTTGCTGCGAAGCTAACGGTGTCGGCGTGACTGCCCAGACCGGACCGCTCAGCAGCCATACCAACACACTGAACTGGTGTAATTTCATCAACGTCCGCCTCCCTGCTCCGGTTGTTTAGCCGGAGCCGGGAGTTGATAACCCTGCCGCAAATGGTGGCAAACCACACGCTGCACCTCATCCACTTCCAGTTGCCAGGCTGAACCTGCCATCACCTGCAGTGCTGTGCGTAACCGAATCGGACCCAACTGCGCGTGTACGGATGGCAGCGGCTGGCGATATAAAATGTCATTCCTCTTGTCAGGCACACAGAGGGCGTAACCGGATTGACGTAATGCATAACGCATCGCATCAGCCACCGTGGGGCTCTGGGACGCAGGGAGCTGAATATCAATCAACTGGGAAAGTGGATCACGCTGCGCCGCTGTCGGGTTGGTACTCACCAATAAATAACGTCCATAGCGGATGACTTCAGGCGTTTGTCCATAAATATCCGGTGAAACGGATTGAATATTTCGTGTCAGCGTCACGGAAGAAAAACTATTTTGGAAAGATTGAGGGAGCGGTTGTTTTACGGGAATCGTGCATCCCGTCAGTATGACCGCGATTAAGCCGATTAACACCGTTATTTTCATGCCAAATAGGTTCCTGCTCAGTCGTAAAATAATCCTGACTATGCAAGGAACCCTGTAATGTATTCAATGAACAACTCAATTGTGTTTGCTGAAAATAAAAATATTGAAACAAAAAAGAATGGATAGCCTCTGAACAGGTATTATCACATTGATGATATCAGCGCGTTATTCACCTCTAGTTGGCTTTCATCAACCGACTGACGGATTTTTCGTTCAATAAAATTGCCGTAGTCATCGAAATAACGGCTGGGCCAGATTTCAGCGGGTTCCATTCCCAAACGGGTGGCGATGATAAGTTCCCCCTTCGGCCACGAGCGGGATAAGGTATTTGCCAGAGTGGAAGAACTGAGTCCCGATTCGCGGGATAAAGCGGCGAGTGTTGTACCACGTTTGCGTAATGCACAAATAATTTCGGCTGGGTGCCAGTCTTGTTGAGTGTGAGTCATGCCTGCGTCCCCTTCTGTTAATTATTAATGGTGGCGGTTCAAAACAGGGTTCGCAGTACCGGAGTTATCAGCCGGCGAGACCGAAGTCTCCCCTGCCTGAACCGCCATTGAAGGGGCGATAACAGGCACACTGGTAGAAACTTCCTACCAGCGGATAACTTACGGGGCTGCGACCTCCCGACTATCGGATTTTGCCGATAGCATTTTTACTTTAACTGATTGAGTTATCTAATTCAATAATCGAATGTGTAAGTATAATCAGTAAAATTAAGTGATTAGTTACCCGTTAGTTCATCATCATCTCCCACAATAAGTCTAACCACCAAAAGGTACGCTTCAGAGAATAGTGCGTCAGCTATCAGCGGGTTATGTTAACATTGAAGACAACTGTGTTTATGCATGATTGAATCAAGCGTTACCCCCTTGTCTGATACTGAATTAAAGCATTTCAAAGGAGGCGATATGACAACATCTTTAGACAAGCTCACGATTAAAGGGTTTAAATCAATCCATGAGCTGAGTGAATTTGAACTTAAAAACTTAAACGTGATTGTTGGTGCTAACGGCGCCGGTAAAAGTAATTTGATCTCCTTTTTTAAAATGCTGCGGGCATTAATAGACGGTACATTAAATCGCTATGTCCGCGATAATGGTGGCGCTGGTGATTTACTCTTTAATGGCAATAAGGTCACGCAGAAAATGGAGTTTGAAACACGCTTCGGGGAAAGAGGATTTCGCTTTAAATTAGTCCCCACGCCAGCAGATAGCTGTGCAATTGAAGATGAAGCCCGTTATTACGCAAAAGGTATTGCCGGATGGTGGTCATTGGGAGATAGCGATGATGGCAGATCCAGAATGGTCGCTGAAATCGAGAATAATTCCTCTGATGCACCGTATTCAAAACCGGTCTATGATGCCATCGCTTCCTGGCAGATTTACCATTTTCACGATACCAGTGCGACAGCGGGAATGCGAAAATATGAAATTATTCAGGATAACAAAACGTTACGTACAGATGCTTCTAACATTGGCGCATTCTTATTAAAACTCAAAAATGAGGCGCCAAATGAATACAAATCGATTGTAAATGCCATCAGGTTAGTCACCCCGTTCTTTGATAACTTCATTCTGGAACCGCGTCAAAGTGGTTTAAAGGAAGAAGTGAACATCAGCTGGACGCAAAAAGGCTCAGATTATCCGATGCAGCCTTATCATTTATCCGATGGTTCAATACGCTTTATTTGTCTGGCAACGGCATTATTACAACCCAATCCGCCATCGACGATTATTATTGATGAACCTGAGCTGGGCTTACATCCTGCGGCCATTGTTATCCTTGCCGAGTTGATTCAACTGGCGGCTCAGCGTACTCAGGTCATTATCGCCACTCAATCCCCTATTTTAATCGATCAATTCTCTGCTGAAGATATTGTCATCGTGAATCGTAAAAAGGGCGCTTCACGTTTTGAGCGTTTAAATGAAGACGATTTTTCTCAATGGCTCGACAACTATTCTCTGGGTGAATTATGGGCTAAAAACGTCATTGCCGGAGGGCCGACTTATGAGTAATTACATCGAAGTCATGGCCATCGTGGAAGGTAAGACAGAACAGATATTTGTTGAAAAGATACTTCAACCTTATCTGGCTGAGAAAATGATTTTCATCTCTGCCACACAAGTTTCTAAACCCGGACAAAAAGGCGGGGATGTGCGTTTTTCAAGAGTCAAGAAAGACATTGAGATGCATCTGAAACAACGTCCAGATACCTATGTCACCACCTTTATTGATTATTATGGCACCCATGAATGGCCGGGATTAGAAACGTTAAATAGACAGTGGGAACCAAAGAAAATCGCTGAACATCTGCATCGGTCAACACAGAATAAAATTCACCAGTTACTATCCGCACAGAGAGCCGATGAACGTTTTATTCCCTACATCGTGATGCATGAATTTGAAGCTTTACTCTTTAGTGACAAAGAGATACTCGCCAATGAGTTAAATATCCATGTACAAGAGGTAGAGCAGGTACTTCGAGAATGCGGAGAACCGGAATCGATTAATAATAGCCCACAAACGGCACCTTCAAAGCGATTGGAAAAATGGTCGGCAAATGGAACATTTGGCAAAACGACAACAGGGATAGCGATTGCCGAGAAAACAGGCATTCCTAAGATGAGAGAAAAATGCCCGTTATTCAATGAGTGGCTATGCAGGCTTGAAATATTAATGACCGTTTAAATGTGTGCGTAGAATTTAGCATCGATTGACTTACCCAATATTAGCAATAAGCCCTGTGTCACAGGGCAATAGGTTAAACCACATCAAAATGGGATCTCATCAGACCAATCTGGTTCTTCTTTCTCCTCTTCCGGTAAAGGCGAAAGTTGTGCCATTTGTGTTGGTTTCCTCTCCTTTTTAATCGGTTGAGAAAGTTGTGTTTTTTGTGCTGACTTAGCCTGTTGAACAGAAACCTGTTTTGCATCGATCTGCATCGTGCCATTCACATTGACCACCACTTCGGTTGAATAGCGATCCTGTCCTTGTTGGTCCTGCCACTTGCGGGTTTGTAACTGGCCTTCAATGTAAACCTGAGTCCCTTTTTGCAGGTACTCCGCCGCGATTTCCGCTAATTTGCCGAAGATCACCACCCGGTGCCATTCGGTTTTTTCCCGAGTTTCGCCGGTTTGTTTATCCCGCCAACTGTCTGACGTCGCCAGCGACAGCATTGTCACTGTGCCGCCCGTTGGCAGGTAACGGATTTCCGGATCTTGCCCCAGATGCCCCAGTAAAATGACCTTGTTTACTCCACGTGAAGACATACCCATTTCCTCTCTGTTACGATGACTGACGTTGTGTCCATTGCCCCTGCTTCAGGGCAAACTCCGCCTGTTCACGGTAAGCAAAATATTCTACGGATTCACGGGAGCAGGGTTCACCCTCATCCATCGTGCCAATATAAAATCCTGCACGGCTTCGCAACACGGTTAACGGTAACTGTTTATGGCAATATTGCAGTGCCAGAATTCCAATGGGGGTGATACTCATATCTGTACCCTATTGTATTTGTTAGAAAAGAGACTGCCCTGAAAACATTCAGGGCAAGTCAGTGGAGTAAAATGAATATCAGAATGAATTTTCTGCATATTCAGTTTGCGCAACACCGTTTTGTGGCGGCGTCGAATCGGATTGTTCGGCCTGATAGACCTTGTCCTGACCGATTTTAATCCAGTCAACTTTAATCAGGCGGGCTTTCAGGCTGACGCGCTGTTCACCGGCATGATCCCCGCGTTTCAGGGTAAAAATATCGGTGGACGGGTTGCTTAAGGTGAAACCCAGCAACACTTTTTTGTCCTCATCCACCGATTTCTGGCAACGGGCAATCAGACTGGTCGCCTCCTTGCCGACAACAGTAATATCAAAACGCACATAGACCGGATTATCACTCGGGCCATTTAACGCATTGATCACGCAGCTCAGGAACGTACCATTGGCAGTGCTGACATGGCGGATATTATTCAAATAGCCGAGGCCTTTAATATTCAGGTTGAAATAGTCATTTTTGGTTAACGAAGTGGTGTTCTCAGACATACGATTTTCTCCATGGAGGTAAAGAATCAGGTGCAACGGAGAAAATCCCATCCCCTGACGGGAATGATTTTCCCCGCCGGATGTCAGACAGTGACGTTGCTGACGTTCTGATAAAAAATAATGAACCTTCATTGTCGTTGGACTGACAATATCTGCTTTCAAAGGGGGGCAGATGTACCGCGTTGAGGCACTCCCTTTCAGGCTACGAGAGTTTTCCAGCCACCCAAAGGCGATCGTTGCAGGCTCACCGATCATTTAAGAAACAGGGTGATTCTTAAAGCATCCTGTCAGCACGTCAATCAATAACCAGATCGTCAGACTTTTTGATTTGCCCTCCGGGCCTTGCGCGATTGGGTAACCGCTTTGTCATTCAGCATTCCTTTACAGCCCGGGTAGTTCACGCAGCCTCAGAACAGCGAGGTTTTCCCCTGCCGCTGTTGCATCCGGCTGCCACAGTTCGGACAGTCCGGGGTTTTCGGTAACGTCAGGTGCAGCGGTTGGGTCTTGCCACGTTCGACTAAATGCAACAGCCATTGCGCCTGTTTCTGCATAAACACCGCCAGCGATGTTTTGCCCTGCGCAATATCCTCCAGCGACTGCTCCCATAACGCCGTCGTGCCCGGACTGGTCAGCACCTCCGGCAACCCGGCAATCAGTTCCCGTGCCAGTGGTGTTGACTGAATCGCTTTCTTTTTCCGCTCAATCAGCCGGCGTTTAAACAACGTATCCAGAATACCGGCACGGGTCGCCTCCGTGCCCAGTCCGGCATTCTCACGCAGGACCTGTTTTAATTGCGGATCACTGACCAGACTGGCGGCATTTTTCATCGTGGCAATCAGCGTGCCTTCGTTAAATGGGGCCGGCGGTTTGGTGTACAGCGACTGAATGCGGGCTTCAATAATCCGGCAGCGCTCGCCCTGATGAAAGCGCGGGAGCGGGGGATCAACGTCTGACTTTTCCTGATTTTCAGTAAACAGTGCTTTCCAGCCCGTGGTCACATTGACCCGCCCTTTCGCCCGGAAGCATTGTCCGCCGATATCCAGTGTCACTTCCGTCACATCCGTTTCCTGCGGGGGCAGAAACTGCGCCAGATAATGCTGACGAATAAGCTGATAAACCTGTAACTCGTCGGTCGTTAACCGGGTGAGATCAAAAGCGTGACGGGTGGGGATAATGGCATGGTGGGCCGTGATTTTTTTGTCATTCCAGACCCGGGAAACCTGTTGTTAGTCCAGCTGACTGATAATGTCAACCATCGCCGGGTCGGTGCGCACCAGCGCCGTTAATACCACCGGAATATCCGCCTGCATGGACACAGGCAGATACCCGCAATCCGTGCGTGGGTAGGTTGTGGCTTTATGGGTTTCATACAGGGACTGGGCAATCGTCAGCACCTGACTGGCGCCCATCCCCCAGAGACGGGATGCCGTCTGCTGCAATGTCCCCAAATCAAAACAGAGCGGCGGCGGGGTTTTCTCCCGTTTTTTGCTGACGGCCATCACTGTAGCCTGTGTGACCTGCTGGCAACATTGTTGCACAGCCTGTGCCACGGCCTCCCGGGTGCAGCGATTTTCTTCATCGCCCTCCTCCGTAGCGGGTAACCATTTAGCCTGAAAGCGGACAGTGTCTTTTTCCAGATTAGCCATCACCTGCCAGTAGGGTTTCGGCATAAAATTCGCAATGTCCTTATCCCGGCTCACCACCAGTGCCAGTGTTGGTGTCTGTACCCGGCCAATGGATAACACCTCGCCAAAACCCAGAGCCTGCGCTTTCAGGGTATACAAACGGGTCAGATTGATACCCGTCAACCAGTCGGCTCTCGCCCGCCCCAGCCCGGCCTGATAGAGTGCTTCCGTCTGTTCTCCCGGTAAAATGGCCGCCAGAGCCTGCCGGATACTGGTGTCATCCAGTGCCGACAACCACAACCGCCTGACCGCACCGGTGAAACGACAATATTCCAGCAACTCGCGAGCAATGACTTCCCCTTCACGGTCGGCATCGGTGGCAATAATCACCTCATCCACCTGTTTCAATAATTGCTGGATCACGGCAAATTGGTCAGCCGCCTCTTTTTTGACTGTCCATTGCCATTGCGTGGGCAGCACCGGCAGCACCTCCATCCGCCACGGCGGGTCGAATTGCTCACCATACTTTTCGGGTGCGGCCACCTCCAGCAAATGCCCGATAGCCCAGGTGACAATGATACGGGTACTGAAGAGAAATCCCTGCCCGCGCTGTTTCACTCCCAGAACTTTAGCAATGTCTTTGGCCTGAGAGGGCTTTTCACATAAATAAAGCTGCATCTTTTCCCTTCCATTAATCGTGTTCTGTGGAACGTAGCGGGGAGGAGAACGCGGAACGCAACTTGCCTGACAAAATATCGGGATGGGGTTCACCCAGCAGTTTAATCGCCTCAAGCGCTGCCGGCGTTTTTTCCGTAATATCCTGCCGGGTGACCGCCAGTGAACGGTAAGAACGTACCATGCCGTAAATCTGACGAATGGCACGGCTGCCGTTGTGCAGGAAAGCATCCCGCTCTGCCCGTGAAATCAGCTCGTAGTGAAAAGCCTGAAACGTTTTCATCGCCAGCTGGTGTAGCCAACCAGCAACCAGACACAGCGATAGCCTAACGGAGAATGACTGTAAACCCCGATATTCAGCGGTTCGACAGAGGAAACGGCGGATAAGGTAATCTGCTGTGGGACGGCATTCAGGGTATCCTGCAAAATAGCCAGATTCTGCCTAAGATTGGCCGATGCGCCTTCCAACGCCTGTTCCAGCTTCACTAGCCAGACATCGGCATACGGATTATCCGCTGCGGAATCCACACTGATGTTGGCTGCACGTTTAATCACCTGCGGCATTCCGAGGATCTCCGTAACCTGATGTGTCTTGCTGATGTCTTCCCGTCGGCGTCCCGCCCAGAGCCGGATCGCATAGTGGGTATGTAATTCAATCGATAACGAGGATGTTAAGACACCGGCGCGTAAACGCGGCTGAGATGCGGTTTTTTCTTCTGCTTCAGACATGCACAAAAGCTCCTGTTTGGCCTTGATAAGTCAGTCAAACTATTAAGGCAAAGGAGGAGGTGACTCAATGGATAACCAGTTATCGAAAAAGGAAAAATGAGGAGGTTTATTCACTGTCAAAAAAGATGTTTTTTTAGCCACTGTTGGCAGTGCCAACAGTGTATATTTTTTGAACTTTGTTGGCACTACCAACAAATATTAATTTTTAGACTACATTTATTATGCCTGTTAGCAGATACTAATGTGACATTGATTCAGCTATGAGTATAAGCCATCCACTCTAATTAATTGATAAATTGATTATAAAAAAGTAGATTAGCACCATCTAATTTCTTATCTTTTTCTTTCAGTGGTTACATCGTAGTCGGTAAGCGAGAGACATTATGAGCAAGACACTATGTTCATTAATTATACTTATTTCTTCTTATTCTATGGCAAGTGATAATCTGAATATTCAGGTCATTGATGATTTAAATACTCAATCAATACATGCTGTTGATAACGTATATAAAATATCTAAGTGCATGATAGATTTAGAAATAGCAGGAATGTCTGGAAGACAGGAATATATAAAACTGTATAATAAGTTTTATGATGAAATCACTCATTACATTAATATATATAGTAAAAACAAAGTAGTATATGAAAATGCATACTTATCAAACATCCCGGTGACATGGAGAACAACGATAGATGCTAATAAGTTACCGGTTGATATATTAATAGGTAGACTGTTAGAAATAACTTCTGATATGGAAATGAGATATGTAGGCGATGTTTTCGCTCGGAATAGAACAACCATTCCAGAATCCGCAGGTCTGGACGCCTATAATACTGCACGCTGTTTCTTATTTACTAAATGAATTATCATATACGGTATCTATATAAAACAGACAGAATCAAACGTTGCTTTAGTTAATCAGTTATACGAAGAGAGAAAAATCGATAAACTTTATTCGTGCTAAAGAAGATTATTCTTCACTCACTGTTGGCAATGCTAACAGTGAGTAAATTTAATACTACAATACACGACCATATCGACTTAATACTAGAGGGAGCTATTGCACTTGTGATTCAACCTTCAAAGAATAGTAGCACTCTTTAATATGTTAATTCAGCAGGACATAAACAGAAGGAGTCGCAATAAAAATAAAAACTAATACTATTCGTTGGTATTTAATGCTAATAGTTTCACCTAACCCTTTTTCTGCACAAAAATCAACTAAACAAAATAAAACCCAATATATAACCAACGTTACAATCATGACTATGATTTCAATACTTATCTTTAATTCCCAATACACAAAAGTAGCGATTAAGAGGCCAGTAAGTATACCTATACAGGCTGACGAGAGTGATCTGCCCAATTTTGTTAAATAGTAAATAATATTCTCATACAGAAAATTATTTACCTTTTTAGTTGGCACACGCTTTCCATAAAATAACATAGTTAATGCTGTAAGCGTCATGCTCATAGTGACAAGTACCAAAATAGTTCGAGGAGGAAGATTTTCCGTGAGGATTGCTGTCACTTCTTTTGTATAACGTCCACCAATCAATCCCACAGGAATAGAGAGAGAAACTCTCAAGATGAAAAAAGCCCGTGCCCCTGATATAAGTTCTTTAATTTTTTCTAACATGTAACCTCCCGAATTAGGGGGTTAATGTTATCCCTCTATATCAACCTACAAAAAAATATTTAGAGTTTTTATATTTCACTGGCTGTGGTAGCTCTTTTTCACACGGTATTGGGATTGTCATAACTGTATATTTTTCATACTTTGTTGGCACTGCCAACAAAGTTCGCTTTTTAAGCAACTATGATTTTATTGATACTTCGCTAGCGTCAATCGTTGACGAATATCTTTCACCATATCACGGACATGGGCTTGTGAGGATAGTGTTACAGTACGTTCCGTTTCTCGGATGAATTCAACAGGTGTCTTCGCAGGAGCAGGGGGCATGACAGCCGATTCAGCCTGCGCATACAGCTTCCCCTCCCGTGCCCGTTTCATCATCGTCAGCAGCCAGCCGACCGGGTTGCCAATTTTCCCGGCCCGTAACGCTTTGTCCAGACAACTCAACACGGTCTGCGCCTGTTCAGCGGGCAGTGCCTGCAACTGACTGGCCAGCATCGTTACATCGTCCGGTTCCAGTTGTCGGCACAGCCCTTCCGGCAGAAAAACCGCAGATTGCGGATCGACGTATGTTTTTTTATTCACACTCTGTGTGAAAGAACGTACATAACAGTTCGGTTTAGCAGAATCACGATAATGCGTTGATTTCAGACTGAGTTCGGCATCCGAATTCAGTGTATTCTGCCCCTTTGGAAGACTGGGTTCGGTTTCCGCACCCGGCTTAATTTCCCTGAGTTCGGTTTGCTGTTTGCCTGGTTGAAGCGACTGACGCATCACCCTTTGCTGCGGTGTCTGCACCGCATTCAGCCTCTCTTCCAGCAAATGAATATGACTGTGGCGATGGCGCATCAGCGGGTCTTCTTTGATATCAGTCAGCACATCCCGGGCTGTCTGGCTGATAGTCCGGTTTTTACTGCGACACGCTTCCGCCACGGTATCCAGCCAGTGCGGATCGAGCATTTCGGCATCACGGCAGGTCAGCGGCTCATCGTGTTGCGCATAGATGTTGCCCCGCACCCGCCCGTGCTCATCGCGGATACGCTTGCATAAACTCAGCCAGCCGGTGATTCGCAGCATCAGTAACACCCGGCTGACTGTTTCACGCGATGCCTTGCCTTTATAGGGTGACGCCAGCAGGACCTGCAATTCGTCATAGCTGGGAAACACCACGCCTTCATTATTCAACGCATACAGACGGATCATCATCCAGCCGGTTTTATCCAGCGGCGACAGACGATCATCCAGTAGCAGGCGGCGGGGATAGGCATCCTGAATGTTCCCCATAAACAGCAGACCACTACGAAGTTGTGAAACGTCATCGTCTGAACGTTGTTCCAGACGCATTTTCATCCTGGCAATCGTGTGAGCAATTATGCTGTCTGCTGACAGGTTTATCATGATCCCGTATCTCCGGCTTTTGCCTTTCCATTTAATCGGTAAAAATAATGTCAGGGCTGCATCCTGTTGCCTTGAACAGGATGCAGAATGACACCACTTCAGGACTGACTATTTACGAATTTCATTGTTGTAACGTTCATGGAGCATCAGCTCCCACGATTGTCCGCCATCCCGGCTTAACAACCGCCAGAACAACCCCACATTGATTTTCAGATACCCAGTGCCTCTTTCTTTCAGCCGGACGTAATTGCGCTCGCCCCGCTGATAACACCGCACCTGATGCTGCGCCTTACGACGCAGTGACAACGGTGTCGTTGCAGGGACATGCAGGCCGGGCATCATTTCCGTTAATTTTCCTGACATTGTTTCCTTTACATCCATTTCATGCCTGTTTTTTGACCGATTCAGACGCTTCGCTGTGCGGCCAGTCTTTCACCGCATGCCAGACGGCCGTCAGCGAGAGTTGATGATGCGCGGCCATCTCCAGCATCATATCCAGCCCTTCGGCGCTGTCCGCATCAACAATCGCCGCAACCTGCCAGCGTTGCCACAACTCACGATTTTCCTCTTCCGTCAGGGGTGAATTGCGTCCCGGTTTTACGGTCACTCCGGAAATACGCCGGCGGGCGGCGATTTCCAGACTGGACAAACCGAAAAAATACCGCATCAGTTCAATAGAGCCGCCTAATTCCAGCGCCCGATCAATGCGTTGTAACCGCTGCTGCTCAATCCGCGCCTGATGTAAGATACGCACCAGATTGGCGTGATGAATATGAACGCTCAGCACTGACACCGGACTGTTACCCAGATAGTGCAAATCCTCAATCGTCAGGCGCTGCAACATCAGCATCTCTGCGGGTACCAGCCCCAATGCCTCACAACGGCGGATATAGCCGTTTTTCAAATCCATCACCAGCTGCATCAGCAGGCTATTTGTCGCTTGAGATAAATGATTCATCCACTTCCTCCAATATCAGGCCAGTCAAAATAAGTTGAACAACACATTGGAAAACAGGCACAACTCACCGCACCGACGCCACTATACCGCTATAGTCTCTGGCGCAATCTGACGCTGAAGCTCACGCAAACGGCGGATAACCCTGATAAGCCGCAGGAACTTCACGGTCTGAACATCATCCAGTAAAGGTACATCCTCCTGTCTAGCGGTACCGAGCAGGAGAGTAGTCAGCGTTAATTCACTATTGTCAGTGGCAGGTTCCCCAGTCAGGGACAACAATAGACGTGAAAAGGGGTGAAACTGTTGCGTATCTGCAAGATAAAATCCTACCGACTCTTCATCCGATGCTGACAGCAAGTCGTTGTCACATCCCATGATTTCCGCCAGTTCGAAAGCCAGCCGGAATGCCATCGTTTGCAGGTGTTCGATATCATCCTGCATTGGTGAAATTTCCCAAACCGAACTGACCGGCTCCAGCCCAGTTTGAGAAAAATGCAGACATTCCATCTCAGGGATAGGCAGAACAGATTCAAGCTGGTTATCGGGCTGATAAGGCGGAATAACAGGATTTTTTCGGGGAGACGTGGCAGGCGTTTGTGCTTTATCGACCGGAGCGTATTCTGGTTCAGGTGCTTGCACCTTATCAGTGTCGGGTTGAGCAATTATCCGTGGGTTCGATTCCCTGTCTGGCACTCGAACCTGCGCCGTGTTATCCGTCTCAGATTCTTCCGGCATCAGCACACTATCAAACGCCGTAGCCTGTTCACCAAAGAGTTGTCGGCGGTTACTTTCTTTCGGATCTAATTCCAGTACCCAGCGGTCATAATTGAGTAACGGGTGTGGCAGAGCCTGCAATAAATCGCCAATCAGTTCATCGCGAAACATCTCCGGTGACCAGACTTCCGGTGCATCAAATTTGCGGCAGCAGGCACCAAAGACTTCATCAAAGGTTAGGGCGGGTTCCATGTTTATACTGGTGACATGTTGTTGTCAGACCGTATCCGCATTTTGGCGTAACACCAGTAAAGGACGTATCTGCGGCGTTCCCAGTCCGGGCACCACTTCAACTTCCAGTGAAGTCCAGCCCAGTAAAACAATTCTTAGCAAGTCCTGCAAAATCAATACCATTTCTTATTTCTACGTCTAGTTTCGTCTGTTGCAATCAAGATGCAGCGAAGGGCATAATTCGGGGCACTTACCGTTCGATTAAAGGAATGCCCTTAATAATGAAACTAAACGCACGACAAATCGAAACTGCAAAGCCCAAAGAAAAAACCTACAAACTCGCCGATGGCGGCGGTCTCTATTTAGAAGTCTCGTCACGCGGCTCGAAATACTGGCGGATGAAGTATTACCGCCCCACCGATAAGAAAGAAGACCGTCTGGCGTTCGGCGTTTATCCAACGGTGTCGTTAGCCGATGCACGCTCTAAACGGGATGAAGCCAAAAAGCTGATGGCACAAGGCATCGATCCCAAAGCCGAAAAGAAAGGCACACCTTCGCCTGCCAAAGTGAATACCTTTGAACAGGTCGCCCGTGCATGGCACGCCAGTAACAAACGCTGGAGCGACAGCCACCGCCAAAAAGTGCTGCGCAGCCTTGAGCAGTATATTTTCCCGCATATTGGCGCCCAATATTACCACATTACGTACCAGCCAGCTTTTAGCCCCAGTCAAAGCCATTGATGAGCAGGGCAAACACGATATTGCCCAGCGACTACGCCAGCGTGTCACCGCTATCATGCGCTATGCCGTCCAGAATGATATCCTCGAATCCAGTCCTGCCAGTGATATGGCTGGCGCACTTTCTACCGTAAAATCACGCCATCACCCTGCCCTGCCTCATGAAGCCTTATCTGATTTTCTGAACCGTTTATCAGCCTATCGCGGACGCCTGCTGACCAAAATCGCGGTAGAACTGGCGCTACTGACGTTTGTTCGCTCCAGCGAACCGAGATTCGCCCGTTGGCAGGAAATCGACCTTGAAAACGCCGTATGGAAGATTCCCGCTACCCGAAAACCCATCACAGGCGTTCGTTTCTCTGAACGTGGCATGAAAATGAAAACGGATCATATCGTACCGTTGAGCAGACAAGCCGTTGCTTTATTTAACGCCTTGCACAAGCTGAGCGGTAACTGCGACGTAATATTTCCCAGCGATCACGGTAATGCGAAAGTCATGAGTGAAAACACCGTTAATAAGGCATTACGGGCGATGGGATACGACACTCAAACCGAAGTCTGCGGGCATGGGTTCCGTACAATGGCGCGTGGTGCAATGGGCGAATCCGGCCTGTGGAGCGATGACGCCATCGAGCGCCAGCTCAGCCATATCGAACGCAACAACGTGCGGGCGGCGTATATTCACACCTCCAAACATCTGGATGAACGGCGGCTGATGGTGCAATGGTGGGCGGATTATCTGGATGCGAACCGAGAAAAATCCATCACACCGTATGACTTCGCCAAACCGCTGCGCGACAGCAAGAACCGTTAGTACAATTTGTAACCCTTTAATTTTCATCGGGAGAAAAACAATTAACGCTGTTCATTTAATCTTGCATTTTAAATAATTCGCCTGTCATCAAACAACGTCTACGGTGAGCACTCAGGGACTCGGTAACAGGAGAATGAATATGACAATGGCAGCATTAAAAACAAATTTGATTCGTTTGCCGGAAGTGCAACGCAGGGCGGGTTACAGCAAAGCGTGGATTTACAAACTGATTAGCGATGGGACATTTCCGCAGCAGGTCAAAATCGGACCTCGCTCAGTGGCTTTTATTGAAGCAGAGATTGATAACTGGATCGCCCAGCGTATCGCAGAATCACGGGCGGCATAACACAGAAAAGAATATGACATAAGACACGTAACATAAAAACACAACGCCCCGAAGTGCGCTAACACTGCGAGGCGTTTCACCAACAATCATTAAGAAAGGTAAAAATGATGGCTGATACACAGCATACCCAAACTCGCCCTAAATTTACAGCTCAAAAAACAACAAGCAACCACAAACCGCTTGATCTTATCCAAACCGTCAAAACTTCGGCTATGTACTCATGGCAAAACCTATTACCAGCTTGCGGCATTGATATTCCAGCAAAGGGAAAGCATGGTGCTTGCCCTATCTGCGGTGGTTCTGACCGTTTTCACTTCATCGATGACCATCATCACGGCAACTGGCACTGCCGCCAGTGTGAAACTCTGAACTATGGTGATGGACTAGATTTAGTGGCAAAAACCAATCAGATCTCAATTTTTGAGGCGGCAAAAGTTGTCGCCAATGCACTGGCATTACCGTTGTCTGAATCCAAGCCAGCTAGTAAATCTATACAAACCACGAAGCCTATTGCTGAAAGAGTCGCGGTACTGATGGCGGAAACTGTTTCCGGGCAATCTCCTTATCTGACGGCAAAAGCACTGCAATATCCTAATCAACGTCTGCTGAAAGAGGGTTCATTATTATTACCTTTGACAACGCTCGATAAAAAAGTCACGGGTGCGCAGATCATCACACCTAATGGTGAGAAAAAATTACTGTCTGGCAGTCAGAAAAAAGGCGCATTTATTTCGGTCTCAGAGCTGGAAGATCATCCTGATACGGTGATCATTACTGAAGGTTACGCTACGGCGCTGACCGTTAGTCAGCTCTATAAAGGCACTGTTTTAGCAGCGTTGGATGCAGGTAATCTGCTTTCTGTTGCCAAATTTGTTCGGGAACGCTGGCCTGACACGAAAATCATTATCGCAGCAGATAACGACTGGTACAGCCTCGGCGAACTGGATAAGAACAGCAAGCCAAAAGTGAATATCGGCAAGACTTTGGCAGAAAAAGCCACTCTTGCGGTTAATGGCTGGATTACATTACCACCGACTGAATACAAAGCTGACTGGGATGATTATCGCCAGCAATATGGCATTGAGGCAGCAAAGCAGGCATTTTGTGAGGGCTTATTTCAGGTAAGGGAACCGATGAACAGTGACGCAATAGAAACCCGTCGTTATGGCAATGTTGAAAGCATTTACCCTAATCGTAAAACAAAATTACCGCTGTCAATCGGCTCAGAAGGCTTTGATACGCAGTTGGATTATGTTGTTAAAGGCATTATTCCGGCACATTCCCTGTGTAGCATTTACGGGGCAAGCGGGTCATATAAGAGTTTTCTGGCGGGAGCGTGGGGCTGCCATATTGCCACGGGTAAGGCATGGGCAGGGAAAGCCGTCGCTCAGGGTTCCGTGCTGTACGTGGTCGGTGAAGGTGGGATTGGCGTGCCCCGGCGCATCAAAGCATGGGAAATCGTCAACGGTCAGACTGTTAAAAATATGTACCTGATCAATACCCCGGTATTTCCTGCCTCACCTGCCGAAGTGCATGAGCTGGTAATCGCCGCCCAGCAGGTTGAGTCTGAAACAGGCCAGCCGGTACGCCTGATTATTCTGGACACCCTCGCCCGCTGTTTTGGCGGCGCTGATGAAAATGATTCAAAAGATATGGGCGCGTTTGTCCGGGGCTGTGACGAACTGAAAGCCAAAACAGGCGCAAGCATTCTCGTGGTTCACCATTCCGGCAAAGATGAAAGCAAAGGTGCAAGGGGTTCCAGTGCTTTTCGTGCGGCGCTGGATGTTGAATACCGGATCAGCCGGGAAGGGAAAAAAGGCGGTGCACTGGTTATGACCTGCACCAAAATGAAAGATGCCGAAGAGCTGGAAACCAAAGCCTATGACATGCGTGTAGTTGAACTTTTTACCGATAAAGACGGTGAAAATATTACATCACTGGTTCTGGTTGACAGGCCGCGTGATCCGGTTGAGGAGGAGGATATCGGGCATGTCTCCAATAAAACCGATAACCATACAGCATTATGGCAGTGTATTCGGTCACGCACTGCTTTGAAAGAACCTTGCAGCATTCCCCTTATCCGTGATGATTTAAAAGCAATGGGGGTGAACGTGAAGAATTTCAGCCGTTGGTTGACCAAGTTAGAGCAAGATGGCTTGATTGCCCGCAACGGGCAGGAACTCACCATCATGAATCAGAACAATGAAGATTAAAAAGCGAGGAAAAAAGTGAGGAGCGGTGAGGAAAGGAAATTTGTGCTTTACCAAATTCCTCACTTTTTGCGCATATATACGGTAAAAGTGAGGAGCATGAAACATATTGATTTTTAAGGATAAATAAATCTCAATTCCTCACCTGTTTTTATAGTGAGGAAAACAAAAAGTGAGGAGAAAAATGAGGAATGGGTGAGGAAAAAAATATTTTTCTGGATGGTGTTTTTCCAGCTCTCCGTGTTCCCGGGTTAATGTATTAGCCCGGGAACACGGAGAAGACAAGCGCAGCGCGTCAGTTGAAGCCGAACTTAGGGCTGGCCGGGCCATCAATCTGTCTTCTCTGGCAGATGATGATACAAAGGAGATTACTCAAATAAAAATAATCATTTATTCAATACGCTGTGGAACAGGCTAACGCACCTTGTTCCATTTAGAAAAACAGACATCAATACCGTTCAACCTTCCCATTCCTTACTAAAAATAAATTTAATTTATATTGTTAATTTTTAACTCTCTTGTCAATGCGCCATATATTGATGTTTTTATTTAATTTTATTTTATTTCAGACAAATATGCCAAGTAATGGTATTAATGTGTTTATTAAAAGTTAATTAATTATCATTTAGTCACTGTAGACAGTTAAACCTACTGAATATTTTAATTTTCATTCTATATACATAAATTTCATTGAATATATCTATATCACTAATTAATAATGCCTAATCTGCAACCATTACATTACGTAATGTTTTTAGTTTGTAAGATAGTCACATACGCAATACGGAAAAAAGAATAAATGAGCACTGAGTCGCCGAATTTTTCCCCGGAACTGGATACCGGCCTGATTTGTCTGGCCATGTTGGCCAGGTTTCACAACATAGCCATCTCAATCGAACAACTTTCACATGAATTCTCTGCCGCTAAACAGGGGGTGACCCAGCAGGAGTTGCTGCTGGCTGCACGGAAATCGGGGCTGAAAGCCAAGGCTGTGCGCACCACACCTGCCAGACTTGAACACACACCATTACCTGCTATTGCTATTGACCGGGAGGGAAAGTTTTTCATTTTAGCCAAGGTCGATCAGGAACAAGCTTTAATTCAGGTTCCGAGTTCAGCTCGTGCTGAGGTTGTCAGTTTCGAGGAACTTGAGCAACGCTGGACTGGGCAACTGATACTCGTGCGCTCGGGTAATAGTGTATCTGGTGAATCTTCACGTTTTGATTTCACCTGGTTTATCCCGGCTATCGTCAAATACCGTAGGTTGCTGGGTGAAGTTTTGCTGGGGTCTTTTGCCTTGCAGTTGTTTGCCCTGGTGACACCGTTGTTCTTTCAGGTGGTCATGGACAAAGTGCTGGTACACCACGGCCTGACAACATTGGATGTTGTCGCGGCAGGGCTTTTGGGCATTATGCTATTCGAATCGGCTTTGAGTGGCCTGCGTAGCTATGTGTTTGCCCATACGACCAGCCGGATTGATGTGGAATTGGGTTCGGGTCTGTTTCGGCATTTAATCAATTTACCGCTGGCTTATTTTCAGGCCAGGCGCGTCGGTGATTCTGTTGCACGTGTACGCGAACTGGAAAACATTCGTAGTTTCCTCACCGGCAATGCCATTACGCTGATGATTGATGTCTTTTTTTCCTTAGTCTTCATTTTGGTCATGCTCTTTTACAGTGGCTGGCTGACCCTCATTGTGTTGGTGTCTTTGCCGCTCTATGCCCTGGTTTCGGCTTTAATCACCCCGCTTTTACGTAAGCGGTTACAGGACAGCTTCACACGCAATGCGGAAAATCAGGCATTTCTTGTTGAAACGGTAAACGGCATTGATACCCTGAAATCAATGTCGGTTGAACCACAAATCATCCGCAAATGGGATAACCAGATGGCGGCTTATGTGGCCGCGGGTTTCAAAACCCAGATCTTATCGACCCTCGTTAATGAAAGTGTTTCGCTTATCGGCAAACTTGTCACGGTTGCCACACTCTGGCTGGGTGCCCGCCTTGTGATAGAAGGGCAACTGTCGGTGGGAGAACTGATCGCATTTAATATGCTGGCTGGCCGTGTCAGCGGTCCTATTATGCGTCTGGCTCAGCTATGGACCAGCTTCCAGCAAACCGGCGTTTCGGTGCAGCGTCTGGGAGACATCCTCAATTCCCATACTGAATTATCTCAGTCTACACGGAGTACAGTACCGCCACTTAAAGGGCAGATTACATTCGAACAGGTGCATTTTCGCTATCGTCCCGACGGCTCTGAGGTGCTGAGTGGCGTTAACCTGAGCATTGGTGCCGGAGAAATTATTGGTGTGGTTGGCCGCTCAGGCTCAGGCAAAAGTACCCTGACTCGCCTGTTGCAGCGGCTCTATGTGCCGGAGCGCGGGCGGGTGATGGTCGATAGCATGGATTTGGCATTAGCTGATGTCTCCTCGTTGCGCCGGCAAATTGGCGTCGTGTTGCAGGACAATATGCTATTCAACCGCAGCATTCGTGAAAATATCGCTTTGAGTGACCCGGGAACGCCACTCGAAGTGGTTATGCACGCCGCAAAAATGGCAGGAGCCCATGAGTTCATCCTTGAGCTGCCGGAAGGTTACGACACGATAGTGGGTGAGCACGGTGCGTCATTGTCGGGCGGCCAGCGGCAACGGGTAGCGATTGCCCGTGCTTTGATCGGTGATCCCCGTATTTTGATTTTCGACGAAGCAACCAGTGCACTGGATTACGAATCTGAACGGGTAGTTCAGCAGAACATGCAGAGCATTTGCAAGGGACGTACAGTCATCATTATCGCCCATCGATTGTCAGCGGTGCGCGACGCCCATCGTATCATTGTGATGGAGCGTGGGCAGATCGTTGAACAGGGCGCCCATGCCGAATTACTGGCGCGTCAGGACAGCCACTATTCACGGCTGTACCAAATGCAGCAAGGCTGAAGATGAAGATTTCGTCGATGATACTGGCTAATAACGTCACCAGGGGCAGACGTGATCAAGACAAATACACCTCGACTCAAGGAAAATAATTTCGTATGAGTGCCACTCTTTCTTTATTGCAGCGCTATCGCAGCATATGGCGTCAGGCCTGGCGCCAGCGTAAAAACATGGATACGCCGCCGCGTCTTCCTCATGAATTACAGTTTTTACCAACGGCGTTGGAGTTGCAGGAAACGCCGGTTCACCCAGCACCAAGGATTTTCATCTGGAGCATCATGGGCTTCGCTTTATTGGCAGTGCTCTGGGCCTGCATCGGTAAAATCGAGGTGGTAGCGGTCGCACCGGGCAAGGTCGTTCCCAATGGCAAAACCAAGCTGATTCAACCCAGCGAAACGGCGGTAGTCAGAGCGATCCATGTCAATGACGGTCAGGCGGTGAAAGTGGGTGAGTTGTTGATCGAACTCGACCCGACGGCGGCGAATGCTGATGTCAGCCGGATCCAGAGCGAGTTACTGGCCGCCCGTATCGATAGTGCACGCAGCACAGCCATGCTTGATGCGATCAATCAACAACAGCCGCCGGCGTCGCTGGCAGGAACGATTTCCAACGCCAACCCAGATCAGGTGCTCAGTGCCCAGAGTTGGCTTCAAGGGCAATATCAGGAATACCGTAGCAATCTGGAGTTGGTGGATGCAGAGATCCGTCAACGCAGCGCCGAAATCCAGTCTGCCCAGGCCCAGGTAACCAGCCTGCAAAAAACGTTGCCGATCGCTACGCGATTGGCCGAGGACTACCAACGGTTATTGACGAAACAGTATGTGTCGCGACATGCGTATCTGGAAAAAGAGCAAGCCCGGCTGGATCTGCAACGTCAGTTAAGCGTGCAGCAGGCCAGTGTCTTGCAGAACACCGCTGCCCAAGAAGAGGCACGGCGTCGGCGTGAAGCGGTTGTTGCGCAAAATCGCCGCGCCATGCTCGACTTACAGCAGGAAGCCAACCAGAAAGCGGCGATCCTGAATCAGGAACTGGCAAAAGCCCTCCATCAGGAAAACCTGACCAGCCTCAAGGCACCGGTGGCCGGCACCGTTCAACAACTGGCTATCCATACCGTCGGTGGTGTGGTGACACCGGCTCAGCCGCTAATGGTCATCGTCCCCGCAAACCAACCGATAGAAGTGGAAGCCATGCTGGAAAACAAGGATGTGGGGTTCGTACATATTGGTCAATCGGTCACCGTTAAAGTGGAAACCTTTAATTTCACCAAGTACGGCACCGTTGACGGTGAAGTGCTGAGCGTGTCGAACGATGCCATTGAAGATGAAAAGCGTGGGCTTATTTATAGCACCCGTATTCGTCTGAAGTCGGATCACTTGCTGGTCAATGGACAGCGAGTTGCGTTGTCTCCGGGCATGTCGATCACGGCAGAAATAAAAACCGATCAGCGTCGGGTGATTGATTACTTCTTAAGCCCGCTGCGACAGCATATTGATGAAAGTTTGAGGGAGCGATAAAAACCGAAGGCGCATGAGGTGCTTTATGTCGGACTCAGCGCGTTATTTTTACCGTTTTCCTGAGGAGGGATAAGTGATTATTGAGACTTTTTGTCATCTTACTCTATTGGGAGCAACAAAATGAAGGTATTACCTCGGCACTGGGGCTATCTCCTTATCTTTTTAGTTTGTGGCTGGTTAATCCTCTTTTTTTTAGGCTTTACCGGACTGGTGCGTTGTAACGGGTTTGTCTCGGGGTTAAGCGGTTGCCATCAGTATGCAGAAGCAATACACAAACCCATTGATGTCACCAAGGCCGGTCAATCAGTGACTTTTGATTTTGAAATTCCTCAGGAGGGGGGGTATCAGTTTGCTTTGCTGTTTGATAAAGGGAATGACTATGACGAAATGTTAAGACGACTTCGATTATTTGGGAGTAAATTTTACGGAAGTATTGATGATGACGGCGTAATAACTCCAGTTTCACTCCATCTCGTTAAAGATGAAAAGATTTTTTTTGACGAGAAAATAAATGCAGGAGGAAATGATGGAGGGCTGGGTTTCTATTATGAAGAAAAATCTGTAAATGCGGCCATACGGAATATTAAGTCATTTTCATTACCCCCAGGACATTACTTTGCGGTTATTACTACTCTGGAAAATGTCCCTGCATTTGATGGCATTGAGAGTTTTGTACTGTTCACTTATTACGATCCGAAGATTTGATTTATGCAGGAAAAAAACAAAGAGAAATAACAAATAGAGGAAATAATAAGTATGGAAAAGAAATACTCTGTAACCTATAAAGTTGCTCCGAGGGGGGCTGAGTATGTTTATCAGGAAAATAAGGGAAAGAACAAAGCGGGAGATGTACATCCTTCATCCGCCGGTCATATGTGGTATGTGATAAATGACGGGAACGGAAATGAACAAAGTTACGGTTTTGAGTCAGAGCTTGGTGAACCGTGGGGCAAAGGGCGGGTCACGCGGCATGATAATGTCGCCTATAAACAAACGGTGTATGAAGTTTCCGTCGCGTTGACTGAGACTCAGGGCAAGAGGTTAATCGACTTTTCAGAAAATCCGGATAAAGTTGGGGGATTCAGGAAAGCAGAATACCATGTTGTGACCAACAGTTGCGTCGATTTCGTGTTTTTTTCATTAACATCTATTGGATACAATACGCATGGCATGCAAGGAAATCTGGTTCCCGTGAATAACATTATTCCTTTGAATAATATGTTAAAATTTAATGGGGCTGAAATCATTAGTAACCATCTGGTTCGTGATGGTCAATATTATGAGTATCATGACGCAAGAGATGTCACGAAAACGTTATGGTTGACCCCAGATGAGGGTAAGCGTGTTCCGGGACCGTCCACCAACTTGATTAATATTGATATCAATTCCTCTCCACAGCCCCAAAAACATATTCTGGGAGAAAACCAAGCTCGGCAAGATGTTGCCAACGGTTATATCCAAAATGCGGCGACACACAAAATATCTGTCATCGGGGATATTCTCAATAAAACAGACTTCACTTCAACCCAGATGGCTGGTCTTGCCACCGGAGGCATTCGTCCTGGTGAAATGCAGCTTGACCCCAATGTTCGGCCTAATACCTATCTGTCTGATTTCTATAAACCTTTTTACCAACCTGGTGATACCAGCAGGCTGAACTTCGACCTGCGTAACGCCGCCACGTTGAACGGTCTATCAGCGATGACAACGTTCAACACATATGTTGACCCGCTGCTATTGGATCTGAGCGGTAATGGCGTACACATGACTGATATCCGTGACGGCGTATTGTTCGACATGGATAACAGCGGAACACTCAAGCGTACCGGCTGGATAGGTAGTAACACCGGAATACTGGTGATTGATGATGGGAGTGGGCAAATAAAAAATGCCAGTCAAATGTTCTCCGAATACTACAGTGGCAAAACCGGAATTAATGGTGCCGCTGGCGAGAAGAAATTCAAGGATGGTTTCGGAGCTTTAGCCAGTGAAGATGCCAATAAAGATGGAATGATTGATGAGCACGATCCGATCTGGAGCCAATTACGGGTTTGGATTGATGGTTCACATGATGCGAAAGTCGATGCGGGCGAGCTAAAGACACTGGCTGAACTGGGTATTACTCAGATTAACGTTCGCTCCTCAGATAAAGCCGAAGTACGTGATGGGAATAAAGTTGTAGCTAGTGGGTCTTTTACTATCAATGGGGAAACCCGTGAAATGCTGGCGGTTGATTTCCTCGGTGATCCCGTCAGCAATATCCTCAGTACCCAAGGATCTGGCTTGCACTTGACTTCGAGCCACAACAATATCACAACCACAGCTTACGCCAGCCAGAGTGAAACCAGTGAAACTCTGAATACAGAGCAACTGGGTGTGAGCAATCTGTATGGTGGCAGCAGTAATGATACCCTGATTGCAGCAAAAACCGGCAGCTGGTTGGTTGGGGGAGAAGGAAGCAATACTTATATTGGCGGTGCTGGTGATGACGTTTTTGTTATCAGCGCTTCTGACGATACGAAAAACATTCATGGCAATGGGGGATATGATACAGCGCTCATTGTTGGCAACAAAGGCGTCGAGCTGAACATGGCTGAGGCTGGTTTAACTGTTGCCCAGGGTGGCGGGGGCAGTGATGTCATCAGAAGTGGTGGTGCCAACGGTGTCTTTATTAAAGGCGGCTCCGGTGATTCTGTTCTGGTCGGCGGAATGGGTAACGACGTTTTGGTCGGCGGCAGCGGCCATAACACCATCATTGGTGGCAGTGGCAAGTCGGTTATCTATGCGGGACCCCAGGGCGACATAATCTACGCCTCCAAAGGAGGCAGCATCATTCATGCCGGTGGCGGAGACGATACGATTTTTGGCGGTGTAAGTGACGACGTTATCGAAGTGGGCCACGGTAATGCCACAATTGATGGCGATGGGGGGGTTAACATCGTTACCCTGCACGGCAACCACGGCGACTACCAAATCACCCGTACCGACAACGGATATATCGTGACCGACAAGGTCGCCGGGCGTGATGGCACAGTGACGCTGAAAAATATCCAAAAACTTAATTTCGCAGATATTTCGGCGGTGGATTTACAAATCCCCAATGCGATGCCTGTTGAGGATGTCCTCACCCACGACAAGGACGGCAAAGCCTTTTCTCGTACCCAGCCTCATCTGATTTCCGCAGAGAGCCTGCTGGCCAATGATCAACACCTCAACAGCCAGGGTGCCCTGCGCATTGCCAATGTCGGGGATGCGATAGGCGGTACGGTCAGTCTCACCGCCCAGGGCGATGTCTTGTTTACGCCGGATGCCGATTACACTGGCGTAATTAGCTTCAAATATGGTGTAACTGATGCAGCCGGTAATCCTTCAGCCTCGGTAGTAGATCTGAGCAGCGGGGAAACCGCACCAATGCGTGCCGTTGCTACCTTACTGACGCCGGAAGTCCCGCTCGATCCACTGGCTGCCCAGCAATGGTATCTGAGCGATGCCAACATCTTACCGGTTTGGAAAGACTATACCGGCAAAGGCGTGCGTATCGGTCAGTTCGAACCGGGCGGCAAGTTCGCCACCGGGCCAGAAATCTTTGATATCGCTCATCCCGATCTTGCCGCGAATGTTGACAAAGCCTGGCTGCAAACTCAACAGGCCAATGGCACCTTGCCAAACGTGGTTTCCAATCATGCGACGATGGTGGCGGGTGTAATGGTTGCCACGCAGAACGATATAGGTGGTGTAGGGGTTGCCCATGGCGCTACATTGGGTGGCTATTATTTGGCTAATGATGGAGCCGACCTTGCGGGACTGGGGCATATGGTCAGTTTTGACATTGCTAACAATAGCTGGGGATTCACTAACGATTTCGCGCTCAGTAATTTTCAGGATGGTTCCGTCAATACCGCTGCATCGCTGAGCCTGAATGCCCAGTACGCAGCGGCTAATGGCCGTGGCGGATTGGGTACCGTCATCGTGGCGGCGGGTGGTAACAATCGAGAAGCCGGCGGCAATGCCCAAGGGTCACTGACCAGTAACAACCGTTTTTCTGTACAAGTTGGTGCGATTAACGCACAAGGTGACTTATCAACCTTGCAGATTGGTTCTTCACCCTTCTCGAATCCGGGTGCCAGTCTGCTGGTTTCAGCGCCAGGCAGCAATGTGGTATCAACCAGCCATATGCTGAAAACTGACCGTGGCTCGACCTTCGGCAATGACTACACCAGTATGCAAGGCACCAGCTTTGCCGCACCGATCGTCTCTGGCATTGTTGCACTGATGCTTGAGGCTAACCCTAACCTGGGCTATCGTGACGTGCAGCAGATCCTTGCGCTATCTGCTCGCAAGGTCAATGACCCATCCACCGAATGGAGCGACAATAGCGCCCATCACTGGAACGGCGGCGGCATGCACACCAGTAATGATTATGGATTTGGCGCCGTCGATGCACGAGCCGCTGTTCGCCTGGCCGAGTCCTGGATGACGCAAAGCACGGCAGCCAACGAGTATGTTTATAGCGCATCCAGCGGTGCGCTTGGCAAAACCCTGGCTGCGGGTGAAACACTGACATCCTCCATTGCAATGAATGCCGGTCTGAATATCGAACATATCGAAATTGATTTTGACGCCGAAGTGGGTCGTCTTGGCGATTTGACGCTCAAACTGATCTCTCCTGATGGCACTCAAAGTATATTACTCAATCGTCAGGGCAAGGTTCCAGATGGCCTGCCGGGCGCGAGTGCGGATGATATGGGTAGCAGCCAGTCGGGAACGTTCAAGTACAGCTTTATGTCGACCCATGATTTTGGTGAAAACTCAGCGGGTAACTGGACACTACAAGTCACCAGTGCAAATGCGGGCCTGCCAGCCACACTCAATGCCTGGTCACTCCGTTTGTACGGCAGCAAGAGTACACCGGATAATACTTACTTTTACACCGACGAATATATCCAGTCGGTGGTCGGGCAAGCCAACCGTGCGGTACTGGATGATGCAGTTAATGGCGTGGCGGGTGGGCGTAATACCCTCAATGCGGCGGCGGTTTCACGCGATACCTCGGTCAACTTGCAAACCGGTGTTGCCAGCATTGGCGGTGCCGCGTTAACTATCAAGGATCCGTCAGGCATTCATAACATTGTCACCGGTGATGGCAACGATACGCTGGTTGCAGGTAATACTGATGCCTTGCTAGATGGTGGGCGTGGAAACAACACGCTAATTGGCGGTGCGGGTAAGGACTTCTTTGTAGTTCACCGCCGTGAAGCTGGCAGCGATATTATCAGTAATTTCGAGGCCGCCCGTGGCGAAATCATCGATCTGGTCGGATTTCGTGGAAAAACCTTTGCTGACTTGCTAATAACTCAACAGGGGGATGATGTTAAGGTTGATCTGGGTAATAACCAGAATATTACCCTGAAAAATCAGCAAATCACTGGAATTAGTGCTGAGAATTTCAAATTCCAAGATTCCTTTATCGCGCCAATGACCTACACCAGTAGTGACACCTCAACGCACCAACCACAAGAAGGCCTGGGAACAGTTATCCTTAATGGCGGAGGCAATAGAGTCTTGTTCAGTACTGATGCTCAGGGTCAGATGAAATTTAGCCTGGATGGGACTATTTATAGCCATGATAGTGCAACATCAGACGTTTTCGTTGTAGCAGCCCAACCAGGTGCTAGCAATTACAGAAACGCATTACGTGGATTCCGCCACGGTATCGATAAGATCGATCTGCGTCAAGTTGGCGTCACTGACTTTAGTCAACTTTCTATCACTAAAAGCAATCGTGGTACGATCAATGGGTTATCACAGATTCATGGCGTTAACATCACGTTTAATGGGGCAAACGGCGCTGATTCAAAAGTGGAACTGCTTTATCTCGATACTCTGGATGTTTCACAGATAGATGCAGCCGACTTCATTTTTGCGGAACATGCACCAGACTTGGTACCCACGGTCAAACCAGTCGTGCCGCAATCTCCTGATACATCAACTATTACAGTGCCGGATCCATTGACGCCGAGCATACCTTCTATTGATATTCATCGGAAGCCAATTACTATTCCTGATTGGAAACCGATTACTATTCCTGACTGGAAACCGATCACCGTTCCTCCTATTGACCTAGGGCCAATTATTCAGCCAACACCTAGTATTCCGAAAACTGATCCAGTAGTAGAGCCTACACCAATAATCACTGACCCCAATGCTATCATAGTCAAAGATACCTTTGCTGAAGTTACGTTGGGAGATGAGAGTAAAACGATCATTGTGGAAGCTCACCTTAATAAAGTTGTTGCTGGAAATGGCGATAATAAGGTTAATGTAACGGGAAATGGTTCCAATATCACTCTAGGTAATGGTAACAACACAATTATCGGTAATGTTGATAAACTAACAGTTGGATATGGTGACAATAAGATCAATGTGACAGGACATAGAGCCGATATCACGCTAGGTGATGGTAATAACATCATTACCGGCAATGTTGATAAACTAGTCGCTGGGCGTGGTGATAATAAAATCAATGTAATAGGACGAGATGCCGATATCACGTTAGGTGATGGTAATAACATCATTACCGGCAATGTTGGCAAACTAATAGCCGGAAATGGCGATAACAATATCGAGTCCAGTAGTACTATGTCTAAAATAGAAGTAGGAAGTGGTAATAACCATATCATTGCTAACGGTACTATGTCGATGGTAAAAGTTGGTGATGGTAATAACAATATTTTGACCAGTGGTACTATGTCGACTGTAGAAGTCGGGCATGGATTCAATAAGTTAGAATTTAGCGGTGATATGGGCAAATTGGTGTTAGGAAAGGATATCAGTCTTGATGATCTGAGATTCCAGCATGCCGGGCAGGATTTGCAGATTTCGGTCATTGGCAGCAAACAGGAGGTCACGCTGCATAATTGGTATGCCAGTTCTCCTGAACGACCAGCAAGCATTATGGTCGGTGATGGTCATCGCTTGATGGATAGTGAGGTTGAACACCTTGTTCAGGCCATGGCTGCATTCGCGCCGCCAGCACCTGCCACCTCAATGCTCAGCGATGCCGAGCAACAACGGCTGCAACCTGTACTGGCTGCCAACTGGCACTAAATGTAATGGGTAATAGCGCCCGCGATAATCATCGCGGGCATCTTACTAGCTGGTAAAAATTGTGTTGTTCTACTTTGAACAAACATTTGACTCGCTTCAATCCAATAGATAATGTATGGAGCTGTAACTAAAACGATCCCATCGTTTGCAAGGATCAGCGTTAAGCGGCGAAACAAAACTCTCGTAGCCTGAAAGGGAGTGCATACAATGCGGTACATCTGCGCACTTTTGGAAGCAGATATTGTCAGACATAAACCCCTTGTCTGGTGATGAAGGTTCCTTAAACTAAAAATATACCCAAAAGGTGTTTTTATCTTGTCTCCGAAGTGTGTTGGACGTTGGTTCATGCACTGACTTTTCGTATCAGTACCAGATCACATTTTCATTTATCTTCAATGGATAATAGGATGACTTTCGCGCATCCTGTTCATACTTCTTACTATCCCAGCTTGAATTATTCAGCGGATAAGTTTCCACACGCAAATGATTAACTCATAACTACCGTTTGACTCCGAACCTTGCGGCGTTTGTCTATGCTGCGGGCATTTCAACGCTTACACAACTTTTGCTGACTGTTCACAGAACTCAAGGCGTCACTTTTTGCGGATTTATCGCTGAAAGTGACGCCGCAGCCAAAGAACATCACAATCCTGACAGGCTCACGCCTGCTTCACCACTCAGTGAATCTGACACTGCATTTTTAGATTGAAAAAGGAGAAATTGGCGATATCGAGGCTGGCTTTTTGCCGGTGGGGATGACCTGTTAACACAGGCGGCAGTACTGCGTACTCAACCGATACCCCGCAATACCTCAACTTGCGTTCACTCTGGCGCACAGATATCCGTCAAGGGCAAAGCAGTCATTTCCTGTTTTGCCCACATTGTCGCGCGCCAGAGTTCGCATATTGTCAGGTATCAGTAAGGGGAAGCCGATGAGCCGATTGATTAAAGAATTAAAGTTTTTTGCCCGGCAGGGGGGCGGCAGCCACAAAACCTGTCATGACCGCATTCGGATCGCGGGGCGTTTGGGCACATTGTTGTTGAGCCTGAATATTCAGGTGAAAAGTCTCAGCCATTTGAAAGCCAGGCATGTAGAACATTACGTTGATGCTCGTTTGTCTCAAGGTATTGCTAAACGAACGGTGCAAAATGAAATGTCCGCACTGCGTAATATTTTCCGCATGGCAGGCCGGAATAAACTGGAAACCTCGCCGCGTTTAAGCAATCGGGCATTGGGACTAAGCGGAACCAGCCGCGCCGGGACGAAGCAGGCGATCCCTGATGCCATATTTCAGGTTATCTATCAGAAAGCGCTTGAACGTGATGCCGGATCGGTATTAGCCATTTTTCATACCATCGATATTGATGCAGGGCCGTTCACTAAGACCTCCACCTCCTAATCCTGTCTGAGGCCTGCCCTGTCTTTTTTTCCCTGATATCCTTACACCGAAATATCCAGATATATCGCCAGTTCATTCTCCAGCGTTTTACCCGCGATTTCCATATCGATATCAATATATTCCAGGGTGGTTGCCAGACTACGATGCCCCAGCAAACACCTGACCAGCTGCAAATTACGATCCGGTGCTTTCATCAGCTCAGTGGCCAGTGTATGACGAAAACGGTGAGGGGAAACGGCAAAACCACACTCTTTCGACAACCGGTTGAAGAACGAACGGATATGCTGCCTTTCTTTATCGTGATCATACCGGTAACGGCTCATCCGTCCATGAGCGTGCAAATCCAGACGACTTAAATCAAACAGCGGATCATCGTCTTTCGCCCCGCAGGCTTTTGCCTGTTCAACCAGTTTCGCCAAGCGGGGTTTAAGCTGCCGGATCATCGGTATCCGCCATTCACTGTGGTTTTTACTACCTTCGACCCGCAGAACAATATAATTGCTGTCCAGATTGATATCCCGCAACCGCAGGTGCAATAGCTGATTCTGGCGCATTCCTGTCAGTCGAAATGTATCCAGTACCGTCAGCCAATAGCCGGTCGGGTACAACGCACAGCGCCCTCCCCGGGGAGTCACCTGCCTGCTCTCCTCTTCCTCATACTGTCCCATCAGCAAATAGAGGCGGGTTATCTGGGATTTACTCAGAATTTTCTTTGTCTTCTTCTCTTTTTTCACCGCCGCCTCGTTAAACGGGTTTTCAGTGAGCGGCAGCAGTTTTCTTTCCATCACGAAATTAAAAATCGCCCACAGGTGGGTCACCTTGCAATAACTCCACTCCGTAGCCGGTCGCAGCATATGCGAGAAAAAGTATTCTTCCAGTAATTCATCCCAACCCATTTTTTCCTCATTATTGAACATGATGGTTTCCTTAGTGTGTCAAGTTGTGTCCCGGTACAGCCACGTCCTGTTAATAAACTAAAAATTAATTAACACGTTGAATTATTTTATTTTTCATATAATGACCTTTTGTACATTGCTGAAACAAGGCATTCTGACGCTGATACGGGGCGTTTGAACAATTTCAAATCGTTATTGTTATCATTTGTATTATTTCACACCAAAAGTTCACTCCTCTGTCTGAAACAGTGACAGTAATGTCCGGGTATCATCACGGGTGTCGGACGCAGGGACGGTTATCGGTGTGACAAACGGAGTAACCGGAGCAGGCGATGGATGAGCGGTAGCCGCCCTCGCTTCAGCAGATTCAACCGGCTTCAGCAATGGCGATTTCACCTGCTCAGCTGCTGACTGAAGCAGTAAATCCGTCAACGGAACAGAAGAAGGAGACCCACCAAGATGCAACATCAGACATTGCCACGCACCGAGCACTAAAGACAGCCAGGTGACCGCTTCCTCCGGTAACAAACGGGCAGCCAGCAGCGTTTTATGAGAAACAGGCAGCTCAGACAGTGAGGCATGAAACCGGAAGCGGAAACGGCGTACTGGCACCCACACCCCCGGCAGCCAGGGGTGTCCATCATCCAGTTCACCTTCCAGTTGCCGCAACAGCGGCAGGTGGTAAAACAACGCGGCCCAGAATACCACTGCCTGCCACAACAAGCTCTGTGCGGCCTGAGTTTCCGGTGCCACTCCGGGTGGCAGCATGTGTCCTTTCGCCAGCCGCACAGCACAGGCAGTAAATTGCAGTGTCAAATCTATAAACCCACCACGATAAGACCAGACGCCTTCCTGTGTGGCAGGAATATGCTGCACACGGGCGCATAATTGCCGGAGCGGATCCAGATAAAACTGCTGATACAATCCGGCGGGCAGCGCACTGTTTTCCCACAGTTGCCGGAGAGCCTGACCACGTTCTGAGGTTGCCAGCAACGCTTCCGCTGACTGTGGCTGGAAATACCCCCGGTTGTCGCGAAGGGGTTCCGCTTGTTGTCCGGATGATTCTGATGCTGTCACAGACGGGCGGGCAAAATGGGATTTAAAACGTTCCAACATGGGCTTTTCCTCTTTGGGTTCAAATTTAGCTCAGTGTCGGTCAATCCCACTCGGAAACAAGGCGAAACTCTTTTTGCGAAAATGAAAATTGTTTGTATGACTTACCCTTAAACATAAAAAAGCGCCCCGAAAGGCGCAGTAGTGAAATAATAAAGAAGATGAAAATAGAAATCAGGCCGCGTGTTCATAGGCCTGCAAACGTTGCGACCAGTTGCCCAGATAATGGGCTGGTGTATAGCGTGTCCGTTGGCTGCCGGGATCATTCAGCACATCACCGATCGTGACCGCCGCCGGAATACCGGTCAGGGAAAGCTGGATATACGCCATCACCGCCGCCAGCGGGTCGATATCAATCGCAGACACCCACATACTGGACAACGGATCATGTCCCTGCTCCCTTAGTACCTCGGCAGCCGCCAGCATCATACAGGCCGCACCACAGCAAGGTTCGTGGAAGGTGACAAAGGGTTGGGTCTGCAACAAGTCAGACACCTCATTCAACTGCAATTTTGCCATGACTCTGGCCACACTCCAGGGGGTAAAAAACTGCTGAAGTCCCTTATTGCCCAGTTCCAACTGCATAAACACACTGCCGAGAAAATCACCGGGTTCTTCCGCCAGTGCCAACACGGTAGTTGAGAAAAGTTCCACAATCCGGTCAATATCTTCCCGTTCGTACTTATTGATGGTTTTCAGATAGAACTGCTCCAGCTCCTCACTAAAACAGTATTTATTATGAATGGCCGCCATCGCACAGTTGCAAAAATCCTGAAAAACCCGATAACGATTACGGTAACGGGCGGTTTGTTTAAACAGCGAAATAAAGTCTTTTTGGTAGTCAGAACGAGAAGCCATAGCGTGTTTTCCTGATAAGAGTCAAAAAGGAAAACACACCCCGGAAGGAGAATGTGTTTCCCCTTTCAGTTGAAGTCAAGATAAGTGGATACTGCGTTGAACAAAAAATTACTGCCCGACGGCCATCGCCGGTAAGGCCCGTGGCATGTCGGTTTTATCTCCGTCAACCAGATACAGGGCCGGACGGTTCTCCCGTCCTGACTGCTCGTAGCCACTGTCTACGTGCTCACCCTGATCATAACAATCGTAACCTTTAAGCTGGCCTGACGGTTCGCTGTACCAGTGGCGGATTTCACAGTCAAACACCGAGGGCAGTTCGCCCATCAGTTCGGCTGACGGCGCTGCCCACGGGGTATCAAACCGCACCGTCAGACTGCTGACATGGCGTCGTTCCCAGCGGACATGATGGCCGAACGGCCACTCCAGGCCGTATTGCTCGCCGTAAAACTGCACGGTACTGGCGATGCCTTTCAGCAAGCCACTGTGACCGTTAATCTCACAGGCCAGCCGGGTCGGCATCATCATCAACATATCGCAGGGTTGTGCCGTTGCCGGGTACGTATTCAGTTTATCCCAGCACACGCTGATATCCGGCGTCTCAGACCAGCTCACCATGCCAAACCAGTCGGTATACTGGCGGGTCAGCAGGCGGGCAATGATGTCACGCGCCGGCACCGGGACATGCTCCCAGCGCAGCAGGCTGAGACCCGACTGACGGTACAGGTTATCGATACGTTTAATGTTGTCGCTGTTTAACGGCACATTGTCCTGTAACAACACCAACCATTGCTCAAACGCCAGATTCTGCGCGGTCGGCGCTGCCGTTCCCCGAATCAGTTCCGGATACGGTGTGTAAATGAGGGGCTTGGTGGGTTTTAATATCCCCGCACAGCCGGCCAGAAACAGGCGCAGGCTCTGTAATACCGCCTGACGGTAACGGGGAACTTCTTCTCCGCAGACCTATTGCTGCATCACATCGAGACACACGGATTTGCCCGTAACTTCCAGTTGATTAGTGACCCATTCTGCCATGGTTAAGTTCCTTTGATTTTTAAGTTTAAAAACCGGAGAAACTGTTCCCCCACGGGAGTCAGTTCCCCCGATGGGTGATTGAAGAAAAGTGTCAGTTGAAATCCCGTCTGAAGATATCGGCAACCTGACTGTCGACAATGACCGTCAGTTCATCATGCACCCCCGGATACGGTGTACCGGGCGTCATTGCCGACGCGTCCAGTCGGGTTAAATCGTATTTATCCACTCAGTCATTAATGGCTTCGGATGGTCTGACACCGTGAGCGATAAGTTCGGTCACCGTATCGCTCAGGCTCAGGCCAGAATGGCGTTTCAGCCGCGCGGCGGCAATCATCTGCCAGACCGTTAAACGTAAAGGTTCCTGGGTGATACCCCACCTTTAAACGCTGAGGGTTGTGCTGTGCCGGAGAATATCCTGCACTTCATGATGATGCTGATAACGCGGCGATACCACATGCAGGGAGAGTAAATTCGCCTCATGCCACAGGACACGCGCCGCCCCGGTATTCTGCCAGCTCAGCTCAAACGTGGCCGACTGACACAAGCGCTGTTGTTTCTGCACCAGTGATAAACGCTCTGATGTCACGGTGACCGGCTGTGCCCAGACAATCTCGTCATAAAAGCGGCCACCGAGCACCTTGTTATCTTGGGCGTCATAAATCATCACCGTGAGTGGAAAAAAAGCCCGCCGGCACTGAGCTGAGGGCATTTCCGATACCGGCCAGTCACCCAAAAGATGGATCACTTTCAACCGCTGTACCGCTTCAGTGACCGAGTCGGTCTCACACACGGTCAGAGTTTCCTCCCGCAGCGATTGAGGTCGTTGGGGATGCTGTATCAGGCCGGTGACCTGTACGGTAAAAATAGCTTCCTGCGACGCCGGTGTCGTGCTCTCCGGCGCAGGTAAAAAAATCGGGTTCATGGTGTGGCTCTCCTTGATTTGAGTTCAATAAAAGACAACACCCGCCCGGTAACAGGAAGGTGTTGTCGGCTCCCCGGTCAGGCGCTAAAGAAAAGGGTTAACAACCTCATGGGCTGATAACGTCAGTGATGATGATGGTTGTTATGGATAAGTGACGAGCTGATGATTTCCTCTTTGGGCTGCATCGCCAGTACCGCACGCAGCAGCCCGGTTTCCGGGTGGTGCAGCGCGTATTCGCGTAGTTCGCAGAACCGGAACGCATCGTCATTCGGTTCATTTAACTCAGCAATACGGGCAAACACAATCGCGGTGACAGCCAGACCAAACGCATCCGCAGATAACGTGGCCGTCAGTGTCGTCTCCGGCAGATAAACCGAATAGGTTTTTGCCACGGTGGGGATCATATACGTCAGGGATCCAGACACGTTCCGGCTGCGCCATTGCTCAGGACGATATTCACCACACAACTGTGAGGCGGTATTCGCCAGCAGGAATCCCAGAAACAACCGTTCCAGTGGCGTTTTGTCGGGAAACACGACCGACAGGGCCAGACTGTCCAGCAGCATCAGTTCATTATCCGGCATCACGTTCTCCCTTTAAACCCAGGGCCGCCCGGATACATTGAGCCTGAGGATGTTGCCGCGCATATTCACGCAGGGCGCAAAACCGCTCAGCATATCCGTCCAGCTTCATCAGGTCAGTCAGGTAACCCAATACGCTCAGGGTCACCATCAGCCCAAAGGCATCGGCGGAGACTTCACCTTTAAAGTCCGTCGTACTCACATTGACCCCAGAGGAATCCGGCCGCATCGGCACGATATAGGCGATGCGGTCTGACACTTTCCGGTACTGCCATCGGTCACACCGGTCATCGTCACACAGCCCGGCAGCAGCTTTAATGAACGTGTGCTCCAGCAGCAGCTCCAGTGAACCGGTGTGCGGAAAAATGTCAGCAAAAGGGGAGCGTTCAGCCGGGGACACAGTGTGCACCGTGGCTGGGGGGGTATGTTGTTGCATGGTATGCTCCTGATAAAACAACGGAGAACACCTGACCCAATGGGAAATGTGTTCCCCGTTGGGTGACTGGCCGGTTGGCCATTATGGATGAGATTAAGCGACCTTCATCGTCATCAGACTGACGATATCTGCTTCCAAAGGGGCGCAGATGTACCACACCGTAGTGCACTCCCTTGCAGGCTACGGGAGTGTTTATGTCGCTTCCCGAAGGTGATCCTCATAAGCGACCGGATCATGGATAAGTCTGACTACGCTAATAAACAGAAATCCTCAGGTCAATGGGTAATTCATTTCCGGGACAAAAAATAAGGTCAGGAGTACGACGGAATTTTTGGGCGTCAGAGAGAGCCTGTCAATACGCGGTGACCCATTCAGGCCATGTGGTCTAACACGTTTATGCCCCATTGTGTGTTAGTACTACAATCGTAATGGCTCTGGAATAAGAGGGTTATCCCGGCGACTATAATGACATTGTTGTGCGCGGTATTGATGTCGCCACCGTCAGTCTGGCCAAGATAAAATCTGTTCGACGGTTTCCCTTGTCTTTTTCATCAGTTTTGATAGCAGTGTACGCAGTTCCGATACGCTCAGGGCTATCAGCCCCTCCGGTGTTTTTTTCTCCTGTATCCTCAAAACAGCCAGAACCGCATGGGCCAATAACGACAGCGTAATATGCCGGTACCAACTTTGCCACTGCCGGACTTCGTAGTGATCCAGCCCACACTCACCTTTTGTCTCCTCAAAACCGCTCTCAATTTCCCAACGATATCCAACCGCCTGAACCTGTATCTTGAGGTCAGCCTGATCTCTGCGGGCATACACCACATAGTAAGCCCGTTCTTGCTTTTCATCCCGGCTACTCCGGACCAGCAGATAATAATTATAACGCCGTTCTTCTTCACTTATCTGCAAACGCCAGAGCGGGGCCTGTGCCCAGTCATACCAACGCTCTCCCTTTGTCCCTAGCTACGCAGACTGGGTTTCCCAATCGTCGGGCGTCAGACTGGTTGCAATCACGTCCGCTTGGGGATCGCTAATACAAACGGTTGATACCGAGACTCCAGCCAGTATCGCAGGCGACGGTCTTGACTATAAACCGTATCGGCGTTCACTCATCTACAAGGGACACCAGCATCTGCAGGGCAAGCTGGGAGTTAGTTCACGAACCCGGATACGCAACTGCAGACGCTCCGTGTCGACCGGCCGCCTGCTTTAGGATGTCTTTTTCCATTTCTAGGCGTTTTCCCTGTTTTTCTAAGAGCCTGTTCAGAGTCTTTTCAATAAGATAACCAAAAAGGCTAAATTGATCATTTGTAAACTGGTATTGAGTTTCCGTTCACAGTTCTTCCAAAGTCGTCTGTACTTCTCTAACCAGCCGAATGAGCGCTCAACGACCCAACGTTTGGGGAGCACAACAAATGCCTGTAATTCAGAGTGTTTGGCAATTTTAACAGATGCACCACACAGCAATTTGACCGCCAGAGCAAACGCATCTCCCGTATAACCACCATCGGTCATAAGACATTTGACTCGTGCCAGTTGACGGTGATGTTCAGCTAACGCATCCAGTGCCCCTTCCCGATCAGTCACATTGGCTGTCGTCACGGCCACTGCATGGGGAAATCCTTGGCTATCTACCACAAGGTGCCGTTTTATTCCCTAGATCTTTTTCCCCGCATCATAACCTTTACACTGGGCTGTATCGCTGTTCTTCACACTTTGTGCATCAACAATTAAAAATGTGCTCAGCGCATCACGGCCTGTTTTTTGTCTGGCCTTTTGTACCTGATTTTTTTAAAGCCTGCTCCAGAAGACTACCGGATTCACTGGGTTCACTCCAAATCTGATAGTAATAATGGACAGTGCGCCATTTGGGAAAATCAGATGGCAGCATGCGCCATTGACATCCACTTTTCAGCAAGTAGAGGATGGCACAAAAAACCTCGTAAAGTTCGATTTTACGAGGTGCCGTTCGTTTACGGGCTTGTTCAAACAAAGGAAGTTTTCGTTCAAACTACTCTCGGGTGATGTCACTTGGGTAGCCTTTTCTCATCCGTAAATTATCAGGGTTCAATGGGTTTTAGTAAAGACTCTGAACAAGCTCTAATACTACAGTCGTAGCCCACATTGTGTCATGATAGCTATCTTCTTTCTTCCTCATCCTAAGGGAGGTGCCCTTGGCCTCACCTGTCAATCTCTGGGAACAGGAGCTTTTGCGGGCTCATTCCCGTCTGCTCCCACTATTTTGCTCTGCCAGTTCTCAGCAACGTTGTCTGGCGTATCTTCGTGGGTTACTCAGCGATGTTGAACGTAAAAACGGCTGGCAACTGGCTGAATGGCTGGGTGAACGCTCACCGGATGGCATTCAATATTTTCTGGAACGGGCCCATTGGGATGCTGAAGCCGCCCGCGATATCTTACGTGATTATGTCACCGCACATTTGGGGGATGAGCAAGGTATCCTCATTATCGATGAAACCGGTTTTATCAAAAAAGGGACGCATTCTGCCGGCGTGCAGCGTCAGTATAGTGGAACGGCGGGACGGATTGAAAATAGTCAGATAGGGGTTTTCCTGTGTTACGCCGGCAACGGCGGTCATGCCTTCATTGACCAGGCTTTATATCTGCCTAAACAGTGGACGGCGGATCGCCCCCGCTGTGACGCCGCCGGCATGCCTGACTCGGTCAGTTTTGCGACGAAACCCCAACTCGCCCGGCACATGCTGGCGCGCGCATTCAAGGCCAATATCCCCTGTCGCTGGGTCACCGCTGATGCGGTCTATGGACAGGATCGTCGCTTGCGATGCTGGCTGGAATCTCAGCATCAACCGTTTGTCTTAGCGATCCCCAAAAATGAGCGCCTCTGGTGGCAAACACCGCACTACACCCGAGCAGACACCATTGCAGCCAGTCTGACCGCTGACGACTGGGAAAAACAGTCAGCCGGGCTGGGAACAAAAGGCGAACGTTGGTATGACTGGGCACGGATCCCGCTCTGGCGCTTGCAAGTGAGTGAAGAGGAACGGCGTTATGGCCATTATCTGCTGATCCGGCGTAACCGGGATGAGAAGCAGGAACGGGCCTACTATGTTGTCTATGCTCTTAAAGAGCAGGCCGTTCTTAAAACGTTGATTCAGGTGGCCGGACATCGCTGGGAAATCGAAAGCGGTTTTGAGGAAACAAAAGGGGAATGCGGTCTGGATCATGACGAAGTCCGGCAGTGGCACAGTGGGTATCGGCATATTACGTTGTCATTATTGGCGCATGCGGTTCTGGCGGTTTTGCGGATACAGGAGAAAAAAAACGCCGGCGGGACTGATAGCCCTGAGTGTAGCGGAACTGCGTAAGCTGCTGTCAAAACTGATGGAAAAGGCAGGAGAAACGAAAGAACAGATTTTATTTTGGTCAGACTGGCGACGACGACATCAGTATCGCGCCCAACAATGCCATTATCGCCGCCGAGAGGAATATCTGATCATGGAACAGTTACGACTGTAGTACTAAGGCTTGTATCTAGCGTTGTTCGGGCGTCAGTACTTTCCTGACCAGCGTTATACTGGCGAACCCATTTTTCCAGCGTACTGGTATTGATCCCCAATGAACGGGCGACATCGACAGCCCGTTGTTGATGGAGAGTAACCTATTGAACCGCTTCCAGCTTAAATTCAGCTGAATAGTGGCGTTTGGTGAGTTTCACTTTCATTGTCACACCTTATTGTCATTTGATTAACATTAACGGGCTTTTGAGGTGTCCGGAATTATCATGTCACTACAGGCGGTATCATGACAGCGCTACCTTGCAGAGATGTGCTGTGTCTATATTTCACTCAATTTTGTAGCTGTGGAAAGTTTTTAGAGATTCCCTGAAGTATGAAAGGTCAGCCTGCCTTCATGATTCATGCTGGTAAGTCAGCTTTCGAGAATATTATATTTAACGAAAATCGACGAATTGAATACGTGATGTTGGATTTATTTGTTTTTTATATATTATTTGTTATTATTGCATTTGAGATAATATTATTTACTTTTAATTTTAAAAATATTAATTTTGTAATATTAACTATTTTAAATAATAAAAACAGATATTATTTTTATTACCAGTTAAATTCTGATTGATTTTTTATTATTTTTTAGATGTTTATTCTGGGAATTGCATTTTATTAACTTATTTATTTTTTAAATTTGATGTGATTTTGTTTTTGTGTTTTTTGGGGTGAGTAAAGGTTCTTATATATTTGGCCCATAAATCATTAATTAATAAAATTAAATTTTAGATGATAATATAGAAAATGGTTTTTCATATACTAATTTGGGATAGTTTTATCATAAATTTTTAAGGTGGTAACTTTAGTCTTTAAAAGTGAGATATAATTCATTTTATGAATGTGTTTTTAATATTTATCTTCCGACTAACATTAAATAGTTACTATTACGTTTACTTCAAGGAATAGGAGCTTGTGCTGGTATTACATTAAGTCGCGCCATCATTAATGATTTAATGGGTAAAGAAGAGGCAGCTAATTTGTATCTGATAATTTTTCCTTTCGTGGGAATGTCACCAGCAGTGGCACCAATGATCGGTGGATTATTAAACGAACACTATGGCTGGAAAGCTTGTTTTTTATTCCTTATTTTATTTATAACTATCATTATTATATTGTGTTTATTAGTATTGAAAGAATCATTACCAATAGAAAAGCGTCAAAAGTTGAATGTTGGATGCGTATTTAATAATATTTATAATGTTTTTATAAATAGAAAATTTCTTTACTATGCTTCGATACCTTGTTTTGCTTACACGGCATATTTTTCTTATCTGATAGAATCACCTTTTATTCTTACAACTATGGGGTTACCAGAAAAATACATTGGTTACAGTTATATCACGCTGTCTTTTAGTTATGTATTAGGTAATATTACCGCTAAGAAATTAATGGGTCGCCGGAGTATAGAAAAAACAATTCATTATGGCTATATATTTTTTACCACTGGAAGTATTGCTTTTACAGTACAAATGCTTTTAAGCCCTTGCCCATTATTAACTTCAATATTGACAGTATCGACATTAACTTTTGGTAATGGTTTTTTGCTTCCGCTTGGTACAGCATCGGCAATTTCCACTAATACTCAAGTCGCAGGAACCACTTCCGGTGTGATGGGAACATTGCAATTAGGTAGTGCAGGATTAGCTTCACTTTTTATTGGTTATATATCTCAACATGAGCCTATGAAAGTGGCAATGATTATCACGATTGTTGCTCTTGTAGGTAATGCAATTTATTTATTTGGATATAAAAAACTAGCAATTATAACTAACAAGGAATAAAAATGGTTAATAATATAGATGTAACATTACGTGATGGCGGATACCTAAATAATTTTAATTTTACAACAGAATATGCAAAAAAACATGTTAAGTCCCTGACTCAAGCTGGTGTTGAGTGGTTCGAAATTGGTTATCGTAATGGATCTTTTAAACCTATTTCAAATATTGGTATAACCGGTATATCTCCAGATAGTTACATTAGTGATATTCATCAGGCAGTACCAGAAGCAAAATTGGTAATCATTGCCCACCCACATAATATTAATGCTAATGATATTTATGCAATGAAGGCGAATGGTGTTAGTTTGCTTAGATTATGTATTAAAACAGACAACCCACAACCATGTTTAGCATTATGCGAAATCGCTCGAGCAGCCGGAATTGTAGTGAGTATTAATTTTACACGAGTAAGCCAGATTTCTGTAAATAAGATTATCGAAACTATTAGGCTATGTGAACAGGCTGGTGCTGACATCATCTATCTAGCAGATTCAAATGGAAGTTTATTCCCAGAGCAAGTATCACAATTATTTCATAGTATAAAAACCATTACTCAATTGCAATTAGGATTCCATCCTCATGATAATTTAGGACTGGCTACATCGAATAGTATTGAAGCTATGAAAGCCGGAGCCAACTTTATTGATAGCTCTTTATCTGGAATGGGGAAAGGGGCTGGAAATCTCAATTTAGAAAGCTGGCTTTCATTTCTCAATCTGAGTCAGGGGATTCAGAAATATAACCTTGAATACGTATTTGAACAATGGAATGAACTGCAATCTCATCATTGTTTTACTGCATCTAAACGCGATATTATTGATGTAATGATGGGAATATATAATTTGAGCGTGGAAAATAAAACAGCTCTTGAAGAAGAATTACATAATGGAATTAATTATGCATTTCAGTTTATTAAATCTTTGCGTGGAGCAACGGTGTGACACCGTATAATAAAACCAGATATTTCAGCCTCGAAGCAGTAATTCTTTCTCCAATAATGCCACTTTGGGATCATGGGAATTTTTGTTCATCCTTAACTTCATTGTTAGAGAATATGGGATATAGGGTATCTATTATTGATACATTATCCCTAATTAACCCTGTTAAACTCAATTTTATTGATCCTGATGATGCTATTGATATTATTGAACATGAATTAGTTCAGCGTTTTTCCAAACCTTATCTACTTATTGGCTTTGCGATGGCTGGTACTTTGGTACAGTTACTTGCACCGCGTTTAAATGAGTTAACAGGCGTAATTTCAGTGAGTGGTCCTGGGTATGCAGATATATTACTTAGTAATAGATTAGGACAATTGATAACATTATTGAATGAAAATCAGCTGAATGAAGCAATCTCAGTATTGCATGACTTTGTTATTCCTAAAGGTGGAACTCCACTTCCCCCTATGTCCGATATACCAAATCATTTAAGAGAAATTGCTCAGAGACGTTTAATAGTAGGGTTCTCATTACTGCTACAATTGGATGCTAGAGCAACATTATGCAATTACAAGGGAAAATTCTTGAGTATAGTGGGTGAATGTTCACAACTAGCCACTGTGTGTAATCAAGTGCTGAGTGCTAATCCCATGCATTGTTTTGTTGTTGTAGACGGAGCAGGAATGAGGCCTTGGGATGATAAACCGAAATTTGTTAACAATATGATTAAAGATTGGCTCAGAATATTATGAATAAAAAAATTCTTGTTTTACCAGGAGATGGTATTGGTCAAGAAGTATGTGATGCTGCTCTACCTGTATTCAAAGCCTTAGAGCTTCCTGTTACATTAACAATAGGCAATATTGGTTGGACTTGTTGGGAAAGAGAAGGTAATCCTGTACCTGAAAGTACTTGGGAACAAATATCTTCAGTTGATGCTGTATTGCTTGGGGCCATTACTAGTAAAGGCAAAGAAGAGGCTCTACAGGCACTTCCATTATATCTTCGCGAAAAAGCAGGAAATTATGTATCACCCGTGATCCAATTACGTCAACGTTTGGGGTTATACGCAAATATTCGACCAGTACGTTATATCGAAGGGGAACGTAAACCTTTTCGATGTTGTGTTATTAGAGAGAATACAGAAGGATTATATGCGGGATTCGATTTTAAAGGAATTCCCACTACTATAGCAGATTGGTTAACTCACCCTAATATAGACAAATATGGCCCTGAAGAAGTGGGATGGTCAGTCCGCTTGCAAACACGCTTTGGTTTGGAGCGGTTGTTTACTACTGCTTTTGAGTATGCGAAGGAAAATAATTACACACGTGTAACTTTTGCTGATAAACCAAATGTTATGAGGGAAAGTGGGCATTTTGCAAAAGTTATTTTTGATACTATTGCAGCAAACTACCCAGAAATAAAAGCAGATATTCACAATGTAGATGCAGTAGCGCTGTGGCTAGTAAAAAAGCCACATGAATTTGGCATCATTGTTGCTGAAAATATGTTCGGGGATATTCTGTCGGATTTGGCTGCAGGAGTTATGGGCGGACTTGGTTTAGCACCTAGCGCTAATATAGGTAGCGATATTGCTTACTTTGAACCAGTTCATGGTAGTGCACCTAATATGGCCGGTAAAAATAAAGCCAATCCGGCAGCAATGTTTTACACAATAGCACTGCTATTAGAACATATTGGCTTCTCTGATGCAGCCATAAAAATTAATCAAGCGGTAGACAGTGTAATACGTGAAGGGCGAACCGTAACTTATGATCTGGGAGGAAATGCAACAACCCAGCAAATGGCACAGGCTATTATTCATACTCTGAGGAAAGAATATACCAACAATTTTGCGTCGATTATTACAATTGGTAATGAACTCCTGAGTGGTCAATATTTAAATACAAATCTTCAGCATATTAGTAATTATCTCCTAAAACAGGGGTATAAGATAAAACAGCATCAGGTTTGTGCAGACGATATACACCAAATTGCTACAGCAGTAATTCGTAGATTGGGGCAAGATGCGCTTATTGTTGTATGTGGTGGACTTGGTCCTACGCCAGATGATAAAACCCGTGAGGCTATAGCTAGAGTAGCAGGACAGACTTTAGAAATGCGGGACAATATCTGGGTGGGAATACAGCAACAGTTAAAAAAGTTAGGTGTATATTGTGACTCTTCGGATCAAGTTCAGGCAATGTTTCCAACCAGTGCAAATATTATCCTCAATGTTGCGGGAACAGCCCCTGGTTTTAGTCTTAATGTGGATGGGAGCAAAATAGTCGTGCTACCTGGCCCACTTTCTCAGATGCAGCTAATGTTGTCAGAAGAATACTCGATTTCACCGGCGGTTGGAGCAAGGGAGTTAAACTACCAATGGACATTGATCGGTATTAGTGAAAGCAAGGTAGGTATGTTGGTGAATTCATTTTTCGACGATGTTGAATGCGATATCAATTATCTGTGGAAAGCCCCTTATGTAATAGTACAAGTCACTACTCCTGCAGACCTTCCTCTTTCTGAGCAGAAATTAACTGACTTTGGTTTTATGTTTGATGGAAAATTGGTTAGCAACTGCCAAACAACAGCGATGGAAAAACTCAAGGAAGAATATTGTATTGATTGGTGTACAGATGATGCTGAATTACAGGAGTATTTACGTATTGAGTACCCAGTGAATTATACTCAAAAGCCCCTTTCAGTGAGTGTTACGGCCTCTCCTTCTATACAGACATTTTTGCTTGATGGAGAAATATTAGGAAAAATGACTTTAACAACCATAGATAATGATGGATGTGAGCACTCTATAAGTTTTCCGTGTAATAAATTACTACTCAGACAAGTCATAGCCGAATATGCGGCATGGAGTGTCATGTGTGCCCGGACATCCAAGGATGAAATCTAATGAAAACTACACAATTTGAGCGAATCAAAGAACGTTTAATGGCGCTGGACAGTGCAGCTATATCGGATGCAATGGATAGTTTATATATTCCCACAGGGTTGGCTGGGATTGTGCCACGTAACTCTGGAATTAAAATGGCTGGGCCTGCGTTTACCGTACGCTATGAACCTATTATTCCAGAGCAAGGTAGGTTTCTTAATGCTGGAAACTATATTGATGAAGTACCTTCTGGATACGTAGTAGTAGTTGATAATCAAGGACGTACAGATTGTACCAGTTGGGGGAATATCCTGACGTCTAAGGCTATACAAAAAGGAATCGCTGGTTCTGTAATTTATGGTTCAGCTAGAGATTTATCTGAGGTACGCAAACTGGCATATCCTTTATTTACGACTGGGGTTTACATGGTATCTGGAAAAAATCGGGCTCAAGTTGTAGAAATACAATGTACTCTGAACATTGGAGAAGTAATGATATCTCCTGGAGACTGGATTTTTGCTGATGATAATGGTGCGTTAGTCATTCCACAGCAACATTTATTGACAGTTATAGAACGTGCTGAAAATGTTGATAAAACTGAGCAAGCCATAATTGAGGCAATAATTAATGGGGAGGATTTGGTCTCTGCTCGTGAAAAATTGGGATATGCTGTGCCTTGGAAGCCTGCATTATGAATAAAAAGTTCATAGAATACTGGGCGAAAAAACTTCATTTTTTGGATGTTCATTATCATGCACGGCCTGATAGTTACATTCGGCGGTATAATGTGCTGGAAACTGGAAGAGAATATGCGCGCCATAATGGCGGCGTTGTACTTAAAAACCATTTGGGGAGTGTTGCTGCTTTATCCTCATTGGCTCAAGAGGAAGGACTTCCAGTTTTTGGTTCAGTTGTTTTGAATGCGGTAGCTGGGGGGTTGGCGCTCAATCCAGTAATCCAGGCACTGAGTCAGTATCAGTTTTATGAAGCGCCTAGATTATTAGTTCATTTACCAACTATTGTTCCAACAGGTCATAAAAGTGTAATGAAACGTGCTTGGTCAAATGCTACAGCACAAACTTTTGCCCAGCAATATTTATCTATTGTCGATAACAACGGACGCGTACGTAAAGAACTTCATGAATTAATTGACTTTGCACAGCAGCATAATGTTGTTTTGTCATCGGGTCATGCTTCTGGTTATGAAATTATGCAACTTATTGATGTGATTATTGCCAAAGGTGGTTGTAAGTTTATGCTTAACCAACCAGCTAGTCCGATGACGGGTTTAAAGTTTAAAGATATTAAAGAGTTGGGTGTTTATGAATGGCTCTATGTAGAACAGACAGCGCTGACAGTTTATCTCGGTTATCAGACAATTGACGATTTTTTTGAGGTATTATCAGAAGTAAATAATGTAGTTTATAGTTCTGATCTTGGTCAGCCATCACAACCAGATATTGAACAGTGGTTGAGTGATAGCCAGTGTTGGTTTAAAACAGCAGGTCTTAGTGAATCACGTATCCGGGATATATCTTTATTGAATCCGTTGCGAATGTTAACTCCTAATTAATCGGAGTTTTATCTAAGCCGTCACTAATTAATGACTCATGAACAGGAGAAATTTAGTGACGGTTAATGAGCAACTGTCTTTCACTTTAAACTGTATGGAACGATTCATCCCATGGTTTATTTGTTTTTATCATTGCATTGAGAATGACCAGTAATTTACGCATACAAGCAACGATGGCGACTTTATATTTGGCTTGCCTGCTTCGGTTAATCTCTTGTAGAAAGCGCAGAGAACAGGATTAAACCTAATAGCTGTTAACGTAGCCATATAAAGCATTCGACGCACCATTGCTCTTCCTCCCAAAATTGTTCGTTTTCCCCGGAAGAACCCAGAATCCCGATTAAACGGTGCAACGCCAACCAAGGCACTAATTTCACGGCGGGTTAATTGACCCAACTCCGGGACATCGGCGATCAAAGTGGCTATTGTGGCAGGACCCACGCCTTTTACTGTCGATAATAAATCGAGTTTGGAACGATGATAGGCCTTGATGTGTTTAGACAACGCCAATTCAATGACCTTAAGTTGTTCTTGTATGAAGCTGATCATTAAAGTGATGCTTTCTCGAATGTCTGGATGACAACTTCCTAACCTTTGGCGCTCCGAGACGGAAAGTGTGACTAATTGGCAACGGCGTGTGATCATGGCTTGCAGCACTTGTTGCTGAGCAGAGGGCAACACTCTGATTATTTTATCCCGATCTGTTTGTTGCGATAAAACCAGGGCTAACTGTGCCAGCATTTGAGCATCTATTTTATCGGTTTTGGCTAGATATCCCATTGCCTTAGCAAAATCACGGGCTTGTCGGGGATTGACGATAGCAACAGCTAGCCCTCTGGCCTGCAAAACACAAGCAACGGGCATCTCATAACCCCCGGTTGCTTCTAATACAACTAAATCAATCTCATAGTTAGCCAAAGTAGATGCTGGTTGATCATGGCCTTCAGGGGTATTTGGGAATGTCATGACAATGCCCTGTGTACTAAGCGCAATTTCGAGTGAAGCTTTGGCAACATCAATACCGACACAAATCGTTTCAGTCATGGTTCTTCGGCGCCCATTCTTGCCAATGCGAATTTTATTTCAAGCAACTGTTCGGGTTTCTCGAAGAAAAGTAACAATCATGCGTCGAAAGCTCATTAACGGGCTTAATCCCTTGATGGTTATCTGACTGCATGATTGTTGCCAATCTCACTTAACCAGCATAAACCAGATTAAAGATACAAGATGGTCACCCCCACCTTAATAGCAGTACGCTATTAATATTAAGGTGAATCCCTTAACGGAGAGGCCATCATGCAAAACGTCACGCTTATTGGTATCGATCTCGGAAAGCATTCCTTCCATGTCCATTGTCAGGATAAGTCCGGTAAGGCTCTCCTGCGCAAAAAGTTTACGCGTACTCAGCTGATGCAGTTTCTGGCTGGATGCCCGGTAGCGACTGTTGTAATGGAAGCCTGTGCCGGCTCTCATTTTATGGCCCGCCGTATCTCTAATTTTGGACATGACGCTAAACTGATTTCTCCACAGTTTGTTCGCCCATTTGTCAAAAGTAATAAAAATGATTTTGTTGATGCTGAGGCGATATGTGAGGCCGCCTCACGACCATCAATGCGTTTTGTCCAGCCGAGAACAGAGACCCAGCAGGCAATGAGAGCGCTACACCGGGTCAGAGAATCACTTATCAGAGATAAGGTAAAAACCACTAACCAGATACATGGATTTTTGCTGGAATTTGGCATCAGCTTACCAAAAGGTGATGCGGTAATTAGACGACTCTCTCTGGTGCTGACAGAACACGAAATCCCTGAATATCTGGTGCGTTTGCTGATGAAATTACATGCCCATTATCTTTACCTTGTTGCGCAAATATCAGAGCTGGAATCTGAATTAGAGCAGGCAATCAAAGTAGACGCTACAGCTCAACGTCTTATGACAATACCCGGTGTTGGGCCGATTACCGCCAGCTTACTCTCATCCCAGCTCGGTGACGGTAATCAATTTTCATGCAGCAGGGATTTTGCAGCCTTAACAGGACTTGCCCCCCGACAATACAGCACAGGGGGCAAATCAACCCTGCTGGGTATCAGTAAGCGAGGTGATAAAAACCTGCGCAGGTTGCTGGTTCAGTGCGCCCGCGCGTTCATGATGCGGCTTGAGCATCAGCAGGGCAGGCTTGCTGAGTGGGTTAGGGAACAACTTAGTAAGAAGCATTCGAATGTGGTTGCCTGTGCTTTGGCAAACAAGCTGGCACGAATAGCATGGGCAATCACCACTCAGCAAAATGAGTATCAGGCATGATATATAGCGGTCTAATTCAGCAGGCTATTTATTAAGCAGTTAAATACAAGTTACCCATCTGGTTTTGCGAAGACTGATTATTGATGACATGAACGGCCAGTCGGCCTGATGAATAGCCTGACAAAAAGAATGGCTCATTGAAGCCGAAGGGCTTTTTAGGTTCATCAGGCGCGGAACTCATCGTGGCGCGGGCATCCTTGCCCATTGAGACGCCGGATAGATTTAAGCAAGCCCATCATAGGTCAAAAATCAGTGTTGCAAAAATGGGGGTGACCATAGATCTTTTTGGGCACCTGTCAGATTAATATTCATGGACGCGATTCTGATCTGATACGAATGAAAAATCAAGTATCTTCAATTACGATGAGGATATTGAGATAGACTCTAAGTTATATTTTTTTAATTAAGCATATCTCACGAATTTCGCAACCAAGAATATTAACCTTTTTATATTTTCCAGAGGGAGTGAAGCCAATTTTTTCATAGAATTTTAAAGCTCTAAAATTATCTTCTATAACCCATAGCGTAACAAATTTGAAACCTGATAATTTCAATTCTCCAAGAGCAGCATATATTAATTTTTGGGAATAACCCATTCCCCAATAATTCTGATAAAAATAAATGGCAAAAATTGATCCAGTATTAGGGTCATCTCTTGAAACACCAAATGAACAAAATCCAAATGTTTCATCATCATATTCAGCAATAAGAGTTTTAGGAAAACCAGTGTCAGAACGATTTAATCTTTTATACCAAGATTTTACTTTCTTATGGACAGACAGATTCCCAAGTTTCTTTTCTGGAATAATATGTTTATAAGCGGCTTGCCATGATTTAACATGTAATAATGCAATTTTCATTGCATCATATACACATGCTTTTCTGATTTTAAATATCATAATAATAAAACATTCTGGTATTATCTGTGAGAATAAAATTGTTATAAAAATTAAAACATAGTGTTAAAGTTTAAATGAGTTGGGTACGGGGATAGGATACTATTAAAATAAGACTGATGTTTAGTATAGCCGAACTTATCTTCCATGAAATGGAAATAACGCGTGCGAAGACATTTTGCAAATTTTAATAAAATTTCTTGTCCACCATCTGTTTGTGCAGCATTATTTTCTGAGTTATAAATTTCATCAAGAATTTTGAATAAAACACTGCTAATTTTATTAGTATCAACGTTGATAGAAATGTTATCAATCTCAGCGACGTTACTCTGGATAAGACAACTGAACCAAAAAAGACCATTCTCAGCATCAGAACTGGCTAAAATTCCGCCAGATGATGAATTTTTCCAATATCCACTTCGAAAAGAACGAAGTAGGCGTTCAGCTAAAATTAATTCTTGAGTGATAGGTACTAATTCACCAAATAAATCCTTACATGATTCCAGTAAGAGCCAGACAGACATATCAACACGAAATTCCTCAATACCTGCATAGACCAAACCCAAGGGTATTTTTTTTACTGCTGCACCAAATAAGGGGATCGGTCCAGAACCATGTAATAATTCATGAAGAGTCAACCACAAAACAAAGGCTTGGTCTAATTTTTCTTCGGAAATATTGACTAAAATACTCGAGGCACCATTAACCATGAAATGCTCGTTAAGTAATGGAGCAGTTAGATGATTAAATCGAATTTTGATAATGTTATGAAAAAGAATTGAGCGACGATAGTTAATTTGTCGTGTAGAATCGCTCCAACCAGAAAAATAAAACGGGCTAAATAGAGCTATATATTGCCCAAGGCCACGCCTGAACGCTCCTTCGATTAATCCAATATCATAAAACTCAATATGACGCCCATGAAAATCGAGCGGGGTTCCAAAAATACGGCTACCCAGTATATCAAGATTATTTTCAATAATATCAATTAAGTATCTAATTTTAGATGTACGACATGCTGCTAGCAAGCCCTGTTCAGCAGGTTTACCTTCCATTGCTCTTATTAATCCCAGAAATACAAAACATTGAGCATCTCGAAGTTGCCCGAATTCGGCAACGGCGTCATCCCAAAAGCCACTGTTCAGTCCATTGAGGATACATCGATTAAGTTCAGTTTGAGCCTGTAATATTGGGGAAGGCAGAACAGCCTGAAACAAATCTGCTACGTTAACATAGTCGCTTTCACGGACTGCAAGACAAAGTTCATGCCAAGGAAGAGAAAAATTTAAATCTAATCCTACAGGTAATTCGATAATTGCATTAGTTAAATTTTTCATTTTGTGTCTCCAACGATAAACACCAAGTAATAGCCGTCTCGTCAATAAGAAGGTGAGGATCTTGAGCATCGATTAAGTAATCAATAGATAAGTTTAATCCCAATGTTTTTGCAACAAAGCGAGCTTGCTCATTAAGATGACCTAAGTCTAAAAAAAGGTCTTTCCAGGCCCAGGAGTGACGATAACGCCATTGATATTGTTCAAAATTCCATTTGACCCGAATGAAGGCAAAGAAATTTTGACCATCACATTTTTCCGAAGAAACTAAAATTAATGAATGATATCGCATATTATATTCATAAATCTCAACGTAATTATTATTGCTAATAGTTACGTTTATCCTGAAAGGATGACGGCATCCCTTTGACGGTACAGCTTTAAGAACTACATCTAAAACATCGAGAAAACGTGCTAATCGAAGTTTCCCAAGTGTCCAAAAAAGCAAAAAACCAAGCTTCTCAAATTTTGTTATCGGTTTATAACCTGATGGATAAAATGCAGGATGAGGAAGGCGTCCTGTTTTAATATGAGAGTTCATTAAATAAGTGGATGGTGGAGGCGATATATTTAAATATCTTTCCATTTGATATCGGTCTTGATTATATACATCTGGTTCTGAGTAGTTTGCATGGTAAAGAAGAGATTTACCACAAATATAACCAGCAACATCAGTTTCAGATAATGGAAAGGAAAACGTATCTGTCCAAACTGATTCTCTATCAGAAAGGTCAAATAACCCAAGTTGTTCTAATTGGTCAATAATAGGCCACCATAACTCTTCATTCCAATTGAGATCAACCCTAATTGATTCTAAGTTTATTAAATTATCAGTCTGGCATAGTTTATTTATAAGCCGAAAGATTTCATCATTTGGCTCCGATATCTTAGCTTTCCTTAATTGGGCTGGATTACAAGTATACCATTCACCAGATGCAATAATCATAGTGAAAAACTTACTAATTTTAATATGGTTATTTATGAGAAAGGGTGAAGGCATTTTATTCTCCCATTCCAACAAAAAGGAAGATTGGCAGGCAGGAAGCATTGTACTGACTGAAACCCGAATAACTCAGACAATGGCGTTGAGCGATCTATAATCAAACAATCACTTATATTTTGCTTAATTGCATTAGGAGAAATAAATGAACCAACATCATTCTTGTCCGCATCATGAAATTTTAGCTGCTTAAGTGTTTCTTGAGCAACTTCCTTCATCATATTAGCTTCAAAGCCTGAAGATATCTTGTATTTATCTTCGTAGACTAATTTTGGCCATATTTCAAAGGAATGTACAAGTTGTCCATACAATTCGTTAATAGCATGCAATCTTGCTTGCTGGTCAGAAGTATCAACACCACAACCTGTGATTAAAGCAGGGCTGTTGATACCATCTCCCAAAAATAATACCAGATAAAAATTGAAAGCGTTTTCTAGATTGATGTGAGAAAGCCAGATAGAACCGCCTATCTGCTCAATGTATGAAGCCAGTTCATTTCCTATAATATCAACATTTGCCATATGTACAGAAGGTAAACCGCTTCGCCAAATATCCTTCAAAATAGCTCGTTCCAAAGCTTCATGGAATCCGTTCTGTACTGCATTTTCATATAAAGAATGTACGGCCATTCCAGTAGAGTCGGGGAAAACCAAAGGTTCTTTGACAGTAGCCAAAGATTCGAGCTGTACATATTCTAGAGGTAAAAAACTTTGGCTATCATCTATTTTATTTTTGCATGTTATCCACCAACGTGGATTATCAGTTTCATGGCGAAGCTCTAAAAGATTAGTTACTGAAGAATGTATATGTCCTTTTAATTCTCTTGATGATGCAAAATGAATTTCTTCAGCAGGTCGACAAAAAGCGCCTACCCGCTCTATCGCCTCTGCACGAGCTTTTAAAAGAGCACAATCAGGGTTGGGATCTATACCTCTGCCAACCAATAAACGCGTAGTGCCATCAAAACATGAGACATTCAATATAGCTATAGCTATAGCTATATGTAGTAATACTGTATTTGAGATATTTGATTTTAACCACATCCTAGCATAATCACTGGGCAAGGTTCCATCAGGCCAAGAATATCCATATTCACGGTAAACTGTGGGAAGTTGACATAATGGATTATCAAACCATTCTGATAAAAAGGCACGGGTTTTATTATCATTAGACATAGATCACCCTTCTATTTTCTTGCCTAAAACCATGGCATAGACCACACACTCCCATGGAAAATCAAGACGTAATGTTGAAGCACAGAATTCATCGTCAAAGCCACCAATAACAATGTGTGGGACATTCATCTTAGTCGCGGCTAAACAAGCATTTTGGGCTATATGTCCTGTTTCTAATAGCATGTAGCGGTAGCCACGATCACCATATTTGGGACAAATTTTCAACAATTTTCCTACCCACATGATAATTGCTGATGCAGATGAATAATCAATATGGCGTGTACGAAAAAGTAGAGAAAAATCGGATGGCAAGCTTATTTCTTTATTTTCAATTAGCTGAGTAGTGAGTGGATCGTAAGTAAAAGCTGCCATCGGCAAATCCTCTACTTCCCGACAAAGTACTAAAGATGAAACAGGAAATAACCCCCCAGCTGAGGGAGCAGTACGACATAGCCCTACAGGACTATCGTGTATAATACCATTAGCACACCATAAAATATCTAACAAGTCATGAAGTGTGAGTGGTATTTGACCAAATTTGCGTGCGGACTGTCGAGAACGCAAAATCTTTGAAAAATCAGATAATCGAGCATCATATGGTGAATAATCTGTTTTTACATTGCTTCTTTTCGACTCAAAAATTAAATCCTCGAATGAAGAAGATGGTTCATACAAATGACCGAAACTTGATATAAAGTGAAAAGCCAAGCTTGCCTTCGAATGTTTTGGGAAGCGATCATCAGAAATATCATTCCTATCAACCGATTGCGACGACATATAGAGGTGCCTCCTCATAGCCATTCATACCCATGATACGGTTAGCATAGTCATCCTCAAAAGCTGGAGTCAAAAAAGTACTGAAATGAAAAGCCGTTCCAAGGAGTATATATTTTTGAGCTAATTCAGCTGTATTTATCATTAGAGTTCGATATGCTCTAGGGTGACGATATCTATACATATAGCGCAACCAAATTGCAGATATCACAAAAGCACAAGCACAACCCCGTATACGTTCTTGTCCAATACACATTTGGATTAATTCGTCACATAGATCGCCATGACGTATGAGTACTACGTGATGATCTAATGGGTCATAGTGATAGATACCTGGCTCTAAACCAGATACATTGAATGCGAAGAAATAGCTTTCTAATGCTGAGAATGATGAATTAAACAGCCTTTCAGGCTGATTTTCGAGATACTGTTCTGCTTCTTTCCTTAATCTACGCGTTTCAATATTGGCGAAATGCAGGATTGTGCTTAGATAGTGTCGTCATAAATAAATTCATGTAATATAGGGTGATTATTACATGAATTTATTTATGACGACACTATCTAATCAATTCAAGTGAGTAACTTCACGTTTCTGACATTATTTTCAGTATCAGAAAATGAATTACCGCTTGATTGTACTGTTTCCATTGGTTAGCGTAATCAGATTTATCAATGATCCGGTCGCTTGTAAGGATCACCTCCGGGCAGCGACAATCACACTCCCGTAGCCTGCAAGGGAGTACACGACAATGTGGTACATCTGCGCCCCTTTGGAAGCAGATATCGTCAGTCTGATGACGATGAAGGTTTCTTAATCTCATTCATCATGGCCAACAGGCCAGTCACCCAACGGGGAACACGTTTCCCATTGGGTCAGGTGTTCTCCGTTGTTTTTATCAGGAGAATACCATGCAACAAAATACTACCCCGGCCACAGTGCACACTGTGTCCCCGGCTGAACGCTCCCCTTTTGCTGAAATTTTTCCGCACACCGGTTCACTGGAACTGATGTTGCTGGAGCACACGTTCATTAAAGCTGCTGCCGTGCTGTGTGACGATGACCGGTGTGACCGATGGCAGTACCGGAAGGTGTCAGACCGCATCGCCTATATCGTGCCGGCACGGTCGGATTCCGCTGTGGTCAACGTGGGTACGACTGACTTTAACGGTGAAGTCTCCGCCGATGCCTTTGGGCTGATGGTAACCCTGAGCGTGTTGGGTTATCTGACGGCGCTGATGAAGCTGGACGGATACGCTGAGCGGTTTTGCGCCCTGCGTGAATATGCGCTGCAACATCCTCAGGCGCAATATATCCGGGCAGCGTTGGGCTTAAAGGGAGAACGTGATGCCAAAGAATGAACTGATTATGCTGGACAGTCTTGCACTGTCAGGCGTGTTCCCCGACAAAACCCCGCTGGAACGGTTATTTCTGGGGTGCCTGCTGGCGAATACCGTATCAACGTTATGCGGCGGTGACCAGCCTGAACAATGGACAAGCCGGCAGGTGTCTGAATCGCTGACTTATCTGGTGCCGACACGGGCGGAAACGTATTCCGTTTATCTGCCGGACATCCGATTCACGGCCACGCTTTCAGCCGATGCCTTCGGGCTGGCGGTGACGGCCATCGTATCAGCCCGTATCTCGGTGTTGGATACCCCGAATGAGGAGGCGTACCGGTTCTGCGCATTGCAGGAGTATGCACAACAGCACCCGGAAAGCGGCCTGATAGCTTCGGTCATGACGCTGAAACCCGGAGAGGACGTTATCAGTCCGTTACTTATCCACAACAAAAATAAACATCATTAACGTTATCAGCCCATGAGGCTGTTAACCCTTTTCTTAAGCGCCTGACCAGGGAGCCGAAAACACCTTCCTGATATCGGGCGGGTGTTTTCTTTATTTGACATTCAATCAAGGAAATACCGATGAACCCGATTTTTTTACCGGCATCAGATGAAGCCGGTACGACATTCCATGAAGACATTTTTACCGTGCAGGTCACTGGCCTGATGCAACACCCGCAAGCGAGGCAATCACTGCGGGAAGAAACCCTGACCGTGTGCGAAGCAGCCTCGGTAACCGAAGCGGTGCAGCGCCTGAAAGTTATCCATTTACTGGGTGACTGGCCGGTGCCGGAAACGTTATCTCATCAAACGCAGGGCGTTTTTTTCCCGCTGACCGTGATGATTTATGACGCCGGGGACAGAAAAGTGCTCGGTGGCCGGTTTTATGACGAGATTGTCTGGGCGCAGCCGGTGACACGGGCATCAGAACGCCTGTCACTGGAAAAGCAACAGCAGCAGTTGTGTCAGTCAGCCGTGCTTGAGCAGGGGTGGCAGAATACAGAGGCTGCCCGGGCATTATGGCATAAGGCGCATTTATTGTCGCTGCATGCGGTTTCGCCCTGTTACCAACAGTGCCGTGAAGTGCAGGATATTCTCCGGCACGGCACGACAGTCAGCGTTTAACCCATGAGGTATGACTATGGCACCTTTACGTTTAACCGTCTGGCAGGTGATTGCCGGTACGCTGCTGAAGCGGCATTTTGGCCTGAACCTGGAGGACACGGCGCTGTGTGAAACAGACACGGTCGCTGAACTGATACAAAACGGCATCCGGCCCTCTGAGGCCATTAACGAATTAGTCGATAAGTACGATTTAACCCGGCTGAATGCTCCGGTCATCACGCACAGTACGCCTTACCTGGAGGTGCATGACGAACTGATGGTCATTTTCGACAGTCAGCTGGCTGATGTTTTCAAACCGGATAGTCACTAAATCCTTTTTTACTTACCCAACGGGGGAACTGACTCCCCGCCGGGACAGTTCCTCCTTTATTTAACATTATCAATCAAGAGGAACTTAACCATGGCAGAGTGGATCACGAATCAACTGGACATCACCGGCAAATCCGTTTGTATCGATGTGATGCAGCAATGGGTCTGTGGCGAAGAAGCGCCCCGTTACCGTCAGGCAGTCTTGCAGAGTCTGCGGCTGTTTCTGGCCGGGTGCGCCGGGATACTGAAACCCACCAAACCCCAGACTTATGCCCCGTATCCGGAACTGGTACGGGGGACGGCGGCCCCGACGGCGCAGCATCTGGCCTTTGAGCAGTGGCTGATGTTGTTACAGGATAATGCGCTGCTAACCGGCGACACCATTAAACATATCGACCATCTGTACCGTCAGTCGGGTCTCAGCCTGCTGCGCTGGGAGAATGTACCGGCGCCGGCGCGTGACATCATGGCTTCTCTGCTGATCCGCCAGTATACCGACTGGTTCGGTATGGTGAGCTGGTCTGAGACGCCTGATACCGGCGCCTGCTGGGACAGGCTGAATGTGTCTCCGACATCCGCCCAGCCCTGCGATATGCTGATGATCATGCCGACCCGGTTAGCGACCGAGATTAACGGCAGCAGCGGATTGCTGAAAGGCATTGCCTCCACCGTACAGTTCTACGACGAGCACTACGGGCTGGAATGGCCGTTCGGTCACCATGTCCGCTGGGAACGGCGTAATGTCAGCAGCTTAACCGTGCGTTTTGATTCACCGTGGGCACCGCCCTCTGCGGAACTGATGGGGGAACTGTCAGCGATGTTTGATTGCGAGATCCGCCATTGGTACAGCGAACCGTCAGGAAGCCTCAAAGGCTACGATTGTTATGATCAGGGTGAGCATGTAGACAGCGGTAACGGCTTACCCGGACGCGAAAACCGGCCTGCATTCTATCTGGTTAACGGTGAACAACCCGAAATCAGTCAGGCACTGCCGGCGATTGCTGTCGGACAGTAGCGATTTGTTCAGTACCTTATTCTTTATTTTCACTTCAACCGAAGGGGGAAGCACGTTCCCCTTCCGGGGCGTGTTTTCCCTATTTTTATGCGACAAGGAAAACACGCCATGGCGTCTCGTACCGATTACCAACAGGAATTTATCTCGCTGTTTAATCAAACCGCCCGCTATCAGCCTCGTTATCAGGTCTTCCGGGATTTTTGTCACTGCGCAATGGCGGCCATTCACAATAAATATTGTTTCAGTGAGGAGCTGGAGCAGTTTTATCTGAAAACCATCAGGAAATATGCGCGGGAAGATGTTGACCGGATTGTAAAACTCTTTTCCACTGCCGTGCTGGCACTGGCAGAAGCGCCCGGCGATTTTCTCGGCACGGTGTTTATGCGGCTGGAGCTGGGGAATAAACACCTTCAGCAGTTCTTTACGCCCTGGAGTGTCGCCAGAATGATGGCGGAGATACAGTTGCAGGATGTTTCCGCACGCTTGCAGGAGAAACCCTTTGTGACCCTGTACGAGCCGGCTTGTGGGGCGGGCTGTATGACACTGGCCGCTGCCGACGTCTTGAGAGAGCAGGGGCATGATCCGTTATGCAGCCTGTGGGTGTCAGCGATTGATATTGATCCGCTGGCCGCGGTGATGGCTTACGTCCAGCTTTCTCTGGCCGGCATTCCGGCCGCGGTGACTATCGGCAATGCGCTGGATGATGGCGGCAGCAAACGGACACGTTACACGCCGGCCCATTATCTGGGTAACTGGTCGAACCGTTTACGGGAGCATCAGCAGCCACAGGCCGCCTGAATTTTTTCAGCCTCTGTTCTGTTACTCTAATGCGCCTTTCGGGGCGCTTTCTTATTTTCGAGTAGTTTTAATATATTGATTTATAGTGAAAATTAAGGTGATCCGATAAGCGAGTCGGTGGGTGAATCGAGTCAGTTTAATTTTCATTTCCGTAAAAAGAGTTTTTCCTTGTTTCAGACCGGGATTCACCGACACTGAGCCCAATTTGAACCGAAAGAGGAAAAGCCATGTTTCAGCGTTTTAAATCGCATTTTGCCCGCCAGTCTGCCACACCGCAAAAATCATCCGAACAACAACCGGAAGCCATTCGTGACAGCCGGGGCTATTTCCGGCCGCAATCGGTGGATAAGTTACTGGCCACCCCACTGCGCCGTCAGTGTCTGACGCAATTATGGCAAAACACTGCCTTGCCCGAAGGGCTGTATCAGCGTTTTTATCTCGCACCGGTGAAGCAATTGCTGAGCCGTGTCCAACAGGTGCCGGCAACACCGGAAGGTAACTGGTCGGGCAGCGGGGATTTTGCTGACCTGACGCTAAAGTTTACCACCTGTGCCGTGCGGCTGGCGAAGGGACATCTGTTACCCCCCGGGGCCGCACCGGAAACGCAGGCTGCCCAGAGCCTGCTATGGCAGGCGGTTGTGTTCTGGACGGCATTATTTTACCACCTGCCGTTGTTGCGGCAACTGGAAGGGGAGCTGGATGATGGACATGACTGGCAGCCGGGTGTCTGTATCCCCGGTAACCCTTTTCGTTTCCGCTTTCGCACACCGGAAAATGCCCTGACGGTGCCACAGGAAGCCTTGCTGGCCGCCAGTTTGTTACCGGAAAAAGCCATCATGTGGCTGGTTTCCGTGCCGGAAGCCTGGCATTGCCTGATGTTGCACCTCAATGGTCGTCCCTCCTCCGTCCCCCTGATTGACGCGTTGCTTCAGGACGCAGCCGGGCAGGTGCATTCCCCGCTAGTGAAACAGGGGGGGGTGCCAACGGCAGCCGAAACTACCCTGGCTTCCGAAGCTGGTACAAGGCCGGAAACCCCATCGGCTGCTCCCGCAACTGAAATGAAAAGTCCCTCTCCATCGACGGCCGACGATACCCGGACGTTATTGTCATTATTTCAATCCAATGATGAAGTTTCATTGCTCATTAATGCAAATGAGAATGATAACAATTTGAAAATAAGCAAACGCACAGGCAGGCCGTCAGAAAATGTTGCTCCTGCCGGGAATGAGTCGTCATGATATTAACAATGAAACAATTTTAGTTTGTAATTAATTTTAACGGAATGATTAACGGCTTTCTATATTGAAAAGCCGCCGGGTTGGGTTGTTGATAACAGGAAAAAATGATGCACGGAACAGAAGAAATAATGGGCTGGGAAGAATTATTAGACGAGTACTTTTTTTCACATATCCTGAGACCGGATACCGAGTGGAGTTACCGTAAAGTGGCGAAGGGATTTACCCAGTTTATGGGGGAAGCGGCCTCACCAGCGCAGGTTATTCACCGGGATGTGCTGCGGTGGCGGCGCCATCTTCTGGTGGAGAAAAAACAGTCGAGCCACACCTGGAATAATAAGGTGGCTCACCTGCGGGCGATCTTTAATTTCGGCATGGAACAAAAACTGCTGCCCCACACCGAAAACCCGTTTAACAATGCGGTGGTTAAAAAAGAGAAGAAAAAGAAGAAGATTTTGAGTCAATCGCAGATAACCCGTATTAATCTGTTGATGGGAAAGTTTGCTGAAGAAGAAAGAACCGGGGTGATGCCACGGGGAGGGCGTTGTGCTCTGTATCCGACCTGGTATTGGTTAACAGTGCTGGCGACATTGCGCTTTACGGGGATGCGCCAGAACCAGTTACTGCACCTGCGGCTGCGGGATATTAATCTGGAAAGCAATTATATTGAACTGGGGCTGGAAGGCAGTAAAAACCACAGTGAATGGGAAGTACCGATTATCCCGCCGCTCAAACCCCGGCTGGCAAAATTAGTGGAAAGGGCGATGGCTGCCGGCGCTAAAGCCGACGATCCGATTTTCGATCTCAGCCGGTTAAGTGTGCCGCACCCCAGCCGGCTTTCCCGTTACCAATATGATATCAACCGGGAAAAACAGCAGCTCCGTTCTTTCTTTCGCCGGCTGTCCAGAGAGTGTGATTTTGCGGTCTCGCCCCACCGTTTTCGTCATACCGTGGCCACGACATTGATGAAATCGCCGGATCGGAACCTGCCGTTGGTAAAAAGATTACTGGGGCATCGTAATGTCGCGACCACAATGGAGTACATTGATCTCGATATGGAAGTAACGGGCAAAACGCTGGAGCGGGAATTGGGTTTGTACACCGATCGTTCTGATGATAAGGAATAAAACGGATTAAAAAGAACAGGGCGGCTTTCAGTCTGGAGGATGGTATTGACTGAACTGCCCTGCATCAACAATGGATGGTATATGGTATGAAAAGATGATTAATACCGGACTGGCATCCCGCGAAGTTTTCACCTCACTTGACATCAGAATCAATTACTGAAATCATTACCTTAAACAAGAAAAGGGTAACTGTTAAAATAGCTACCCTGTTATCTTGTCTTAAATGTTCTTCTCAACTAAACAGTACAAATTGAACTGATTAGGATTTAACATTTAATTAACGATTGATTCTTTTTCGCGCTTTTGTCAGGAAATTTAACAACCTACGACAAACCCGCATGGAAACTTGGTGCCGGAGGCGGAATCGAAAAACATTATAACTTGTTGAATAATCAAAGTATATAACCTTGCCTTCCTTTTATGCCCCTTTTAATGCCCCTAAGTTTTTTTGCTTGCTTTTTATTATATATCTGACTGATTTTTCTTATTTATATTACTAATTGTGTACTTTTAAATCATCTTAAAGCAAAAAAGCCGTGAGGGTTAAAAATGGTCAAATTGGGCTGCCATTTTGATCTCAGGGCTTGATATAAAAAAATATTCATTTTTATGACATCTATCACAAATTACAGCGAGTTATTCCTGTGGCTTAGAGCGTGCTTTCCTTTCTAATAATTCTCCAGTATAAGAATCGAAATAACGGCTGGGCCAGATCTCTGAGGGATGGATGCCAAGGTAATCTGCAATGATCCATTCACCTTTCGGCCACGGTCTGCTGAATGCATTTGCCAATGTCGATGAACTGAGTCCTGCCTCACGAGAAACCGCTGCTAAGGTTGTCCCGCGTTTGCGCAATGCTGCGATGATATCGGCCTGATGCCAGTCATTTTGAACATTATTGTTATTCATTCCTGCTACCCCTTCCATTAATTAATATTGATGGTGGCGATTCAGACAGGGTTTGCAGACCGGCACTTATTCCGGCGAGGCATAGCCTCCCCAGCCTGA